>NZ_LWGE01001819.1:0-963 GCF_001635315.1 Oleiphilus sp. HI0123 | reverse complement strand
GATCAACCAAAAAGCCCTGTTCAGCTAAACTGTCAATAAGCTCAACAAAACCTTTTTCACCTTCTTTAACAATATAAAAATCAATACACGGATACCGTTCCCAGAAATCCGTCATTTCTAATTCAGTTAGGCCGTAATTAGGCCCTCCGAAAACAACAACAGTACTGGGTGAGAACTCTTTAATCTTTTGCGCAAATTCAATCGATAAATTTAAATTCCAAGAATAATTTGAAAAACCAATTACATCCGGAAACTTATCTTGGCAAGCTCGATTTAAGTCTTCTGGGTACTTAAAAACCTCTATGTCGTACAGCCCAGGCCGAACCTTTTCAAGATAAGAAGCTATCAATCCAATAGCCAAGGGAAAAACGTTTGAAGCAATGCTTTGCCCTGTATGGGTTAAGTCAGCTAGGTATATCGTTTTCTTAGACATATTTTTGAACCTTAGGTCTATTGGAGCTAAGTGATTAACCATTTAATCAATAGCTAACACTTAACCCACCAACCCCAGATGTTTCATCCATTTTACAGTGTAGCAATTGTCATTATCTTTTAGCTCGCCAGATATGTACTTTTCTTCCACTTCGCGTATGGCATCATCGATTTTAAACTTGGGAGAAAAACCCGTTGCTAGCAGTTTCTCTGAGTTTTGACGATATGAGCGAGGGTCATTTGATTCAGTAACAATGATTTCGGAAGAGATTTTATCTTTGACTCTTGTTGCAATATCAAGAATAGAAATATTTTCAAAGCCAGCATTGTAGTTACCGCTAGGTAAATGAGGATGGGCAATAAAGTGCCGGTAAACGCCTGCCATGTCTTGAATATGAATATTCGGACGAGTTTGCTTGCCACCAAAAACAGTTATCTTGCCATTTTTAACAGCTTGTAGTGTTAACATATTTACACTTACATCTAAGCGCATACGTGGAGACCAGCCACACACAGTAGCAGGCCTTATAT
>NZ_LWGE01001818.1:0-573 GCF_001635315.1 Oleiphilus sp. HI0123 | reverse complement strand
GATAGAAATCGTAGACCCGAAGCCCGTGAAAATTCACTACCAAAATACAACTTATCATCAGGTAAAGGCGTCTGATTATATTAAGAGAGTGACTTAACGTGAGTCTAGTTCAATTGATTTATGTGAGTACGGCTTCCAAGGTTTTAACCCTAGAAGACTTGAAAAGTATTGTTGAAGTCGCAAAGCTGAATAATCAAAAGCATATGATTAGCGGTTTTCTATGCTCAGATAAGCGCTATTTCAACATATCAAAACAGACTATCGCCACAAGGCCTTAAAGCTTATCGTTTATAACGAAACGACTAGCCGCTCTTTTCCCGAGTGGGCAATGGGAGCCGTTCTTCAAGTCGGGAGTCACGAGAAAATACTCGCAAAGTTCAACCCTGATCGTTCATTTCAACCGTATGCTTTAAGTCCAAGTGATAGCCTTAGTTTCTTACAGGCGTTTTCTGAATTCAGAGGGATGCCAAAAAGCACTTAATCAGAAAGACGAGCCTGGCTGCTCCAGAAACGCTAACTCTGGCTGACTCGACTCTCTTCCAAGTATCTGATTACGATGAGGGTAGCGACCAA
>NZ_LWGE01001817.1:0-1779 GCF_001635315.1 Oleiphilus sp. HI0123 | reverse complement strand
AGAAACCCTTTTTCTTACTCTTAAAAATAATGAACCAGAGAAAAACTGGAGGAGTGCTGATAGGCTTGTTCTTTGGTTTGTTGCTGATAAAAGCTGTG
Organism: Oleiphilus sp. HI0123; assembly: GCF_001635315.1. Classification (NCBI taxonomy): domain Bacteria; kingdom Pseudomonadati; phylum Pseudomonadota; class Gammaproteobacteria; order Oceanospirillales; family Oleiphilaceae; genus Oleiphilus; species Oleiphilus sp. HI0123. The sequence continues at coordinate 1,681 of NZ_LWGE01001817.1, read as the reverse complement.
GTAAGCCGTTTGTGCCCGGATTTGCCATTGAGCACCAAGGTTGAAGCTAAAGCCAAGCTCAATATCCAAGCGCTTGAACTTAGCGCCGAAGAGATCAAAGGGGCGATAGGCTTCTAGCTTTAGGTTCCAGTCTTCATGCTGGCTTAGCCAGCCAAGTCGGGGGCCTGCTGCTAACCAGTAGCCTTTATCGATATCATTATCGAGATTCAGTTCTCCGTCAGTAAGGATGTATAGACGCTGCCCAAGATATTCATAACTCAGCCCTCCACCAGCATTCAAAAAACTGCTTAACTCTTCAGGGGCGCTGCGAGGTCGATAAAAGCCTGTCGCAACATGCCAGGAAATTGGTGTAATTAGTAGGTTTCGAGGTGTGTAGGAGGCAATATCGATGAGTTTCAGTTCTTGGAGTCGAGTCTTTGCCTCGTTATTTACCTCGGTACGACGAACTTTCATGTTAAGCATTTCAAGTTTAGCGCCTTGAATATAGCCAGGTAAGGCATCCAGTTGATCATGGTATGCTGCTCGAATTTCCAGTTGCTGGAAATGGTGGCTGCCGTCATAACCGCCGGCTAGCGTTAATCGGCGTGAGTTATGTCCTTGATCGTCACGATACTTAGGTGTTGGAAAGTCTGGAAATACTTTAGTCTTATCGATCTTACTTCTAGTCGAAAGTAGTTCGATCGTTCGTTTGCCAAGGTGTGGAAGGTCGGATTTTTTTCTCACTGCCAGGTAGCGGCTGTATTGGTAGGCCAATTCCAAAACCTTTGCCTGACTTTCTGTATCCAATCTTTGCAAGTGGTTTGTTGCAAGCTTGTTATCTTCTACCAAGTTCCTGGCAAGGTGGATCTCATCATCGCTTAAGTTATCGATCATCTGAGTCATCAGGCTTAAGGTAGAAGGGCGAAAACGTGCGTGCTTTACCGCTCCTGCTTGTTCAATGGCGCGTACTGTATCGGAAGGGATTGCGCTGAGTTTGAAGGCGTCGACGAAGTTAAAGCGTTCGCTGGCTGCATCCAATAAGGTGAGTAATTGGTAGGAGCAGTTTTCATCTACAAAATAATAATCAAAATGAACCGTTCTTATTTCCCAGGTGTGTCGGACAAACTGTTCGACCTCTTCTTGTGTCAGGTCTAAAGCGTATTCCCAAACGTCGCGTGACTCCAGGTGGCTGTATTCTTTGACTTTTTCATAGTAGGGGAGAATTGTAAAGACACCGGGGTAGCCACCGGAAAGACCTTTATAGGTAAAGACTAGCTCATTATCGTCAGGGTTGGCATTGGCGGCAAAGTTGATGCTGTAGTCTAGTAGTGCATTACTGCCAGAGGCGCGATCTATACGAATAAAGGTATGTCCAAACATTGAGGAGGGGCTGTTCAGATAGGCCGCCGGGAAGCTTAAGGTTAAGCTTTTAGGGTCGATCTTGGCGAACCAGTCCTCATAATCTGGGCACTTGGCTTCGGGGAAGTTCAATTCAGGGAGTTGTTGTGTTAGCCAATGAAAACGAGCAGGGAACTGGCAAATAAGCTCAAGGTTGCTGCTGTCGCCAGTAAACGCTGCAATATTAGCCTTGAGCTCAGACTTTGGCGAGTACTTTCCGTCTGGAGCGATAAAAAAACTGTCGTCATCAACCTGACTTTCAAATCGCGGAATAAAGCCTATTTGGTGAAAATGAAGAAGGTCG
>NZ_LWGE01001816.1:0-1985 GCF_001635315.1 Oleiphilus sp. HI0123 | reverse complement strand
GCCACAGATAGTCTAGTTCTTGAGTGCATTCTTTGCTGCTAGATAAATCAGCACCTTTCTTTGCAAGAACAATAATATCAAGGTTTGGAAGCGAACTACGCTTAGTCCGAAACGATTCTCGTAATAAGCGTTTAATTCGGTTCCGTTGTACAGCGAGTTTTACGTTCTTTTTAGCAACGATTATTCCGAGTCTGCTATCTGAGTTATTCAGGTTTCTAGTCAACATCAAATAATGTTTACTGGAAACTCGTATATCAACAGACTCAAAAACATCACTATAATCACTCGATTTTAGTAGCCGAGTTGATTTAGGAAACTTAAAACTGGAGTACAAGTTTTATGCACTTAGTTCTTTACGGCCTTTAGCACGACGTCGGTTCAAAATCTGACGACCACTTTTAGTTGCCATACGTGCTCTGAAGCCATGTGTACGCTTACGCTTAAGTACGCTAGGTTGGAATGTTCTTTTCATTTCCAGTACTCACAATAAATAGGGTGAAAAAAAATTGGAGCGAGATTGTAATTGTTTGGGCAAGATTATTCAATGCATATTCGAATTTTTATTTAAAGTTTATCTTAGGTCTTATCTTTTCCCATCCCTTAAATAATATTATTTATATATTCTCTTCTTATACTTATGTTCTATTAAGGGGAGCAATTTCTGTTGATAAGAGAGTAAATTCCTTTAAAAACATTTATTTAAGTCTTTAGTAAGTATAAGGGAAAAGTTAGGAAAAGACGTGATTATCGATTGAATAAAACTTGGATAAATCAGAGATTAATTTATACACATTTTTATCCTTGGGTTTATCCACAATTTATTTCTACTACTTTTTGCAATAATCGAGCACTAAAAAAATTAGCTGTAAAATTGTGCACAAGCTTGTGTGTAAAGTTATTAATTATTTGAAATATATATATAAAGTTATTAACAGGCGGCTTATTAACCTAAAAATAGCGCTAGTAGTTACGACGTTTTACCGTTAAAATTCACCTTAATAAAAACGGTTGTATTTCCCCCCTTTCTAAATAATAGGAATAAAGTACCAAGTGCAAACTGAAGTCTGGTCTGAGTGCTTAGAAAAGCTAAAAGAAGAATTGCCTAGTCAGCAATATAATACTTGGTTAAGGCCGCTTCAGGGGGAGTGTGTTAACGGTATACTTCAATTATATGCACCGAACAAATTCGTATTGGATTGGGTTAAAGAAAAGTTCTTACAGCGTATAAACGACTTACTTAAAGATATGGGGCATGACAAAGTCATTTCTTCCGTCAATCTAAAAATTGGCAGTCTTAAAGAAGCTGATAATGGTACAAAGCTTAAAACTGAAGACAACAGAAGAAAGCCTAGCCCTGCTTCACCTAACCAACATAGTTCTCATAAGCCTCGCGAAAGTGGTCTGTCTTCATCGAAACCTGTTGAACGGCGGGTTGAAGTTGAAGGTTCAATTATAAAACACCAAAGCTTTTTAAATCCTAATTTTACTTTTGATACTTTTGTAGAAGGTAAATCTAACCAGTTAGCACGCGCTGCTTCTGTCCAGGTAGCAGAAAATCCAGGCGGAGCTTATAACCCTTTATTTCTTTATGGTGGTGTTGGTCTGGGTAAAACTCACTTGATGCATTCTGTCGGTAATGAAATCGTTAAGAAGAATCCTAATGCTAAGGTGGTTTACCTTCATTCCGAACGATTTGTTGCCGATATGGTTAAAGCTCTGCAGATTAATGCGATCAATGAATTCAAGCGATATTACCGATCTGTTGATGCTTTGCTAATCGATGATATTCAATTCTTTGCACGTAAAGAGCGTTCGCAAGAAGAGTTTTTCCATACTTTTAATGCCTTATTAGAAGGCGGTCAGCAAATGATATTGACCTGCGATCGCTACCCTAAAGAAATTGATAATATGGAAGAACGTTTGAAGTCTCGTTTTGGCTGGGGACTTACCGTTATGGTTGAGCCGCCTGAACTAGAAACCCGTGT
>NZ_LWGE01001815.1:0-551 GCF_001635315.1 Oleiphilus sp. HI0123 | reverse complement strand
GTATCTGCAATTTTAAAGCTGTTTAACCTCAACAGTCGTGCTGAGGTTATAGCAAGTCTATAGTTAAAAGAGCATTATTAATGAAGCTATGCAGGAAAACTAGGTGCTTCGTTCAATACCGACCTCTTAACCAAACTTGGGTCCAGACCATATCGCTTAACAACTGATTGCATCAGTTCAAACAGCCAAGCTGGAGCAAACGGGGCAATTACTATTTCTTCGATTAATAGCTCCAAGTCAACTGACAGATTTCGTCCGTATTCGCTTAATGGTTCTCTTCCATAGTGTGGTTCAAAAAGTTGTTGAATCAAGACCCTAACTTCTTTTTCATGTTCAAAAGATTTGCGCTTGTAAAAAAAAGGTTCTACTGGACTTGGAACTGGAGGGAAACCCAAGTCATTGTCATAGTCGACGTAGAATACTTTACCTATAAATAGGCCATAATCACGATGGATAGCTCTGAGCAATTTAATAGCTTTAGTTTTGATCGCTACAGCTTCCTCTATATGGCCATAGAGCTTCCACATTCCATCAGATTCATGTGAATTCAT
>NZ_LWGE01001814.1:0-1742 GCF_001635315.1 Oleiphilus sp. HI0123 | reverse complement strand
GTAGCGAAAGCAAAATAAGATGAATACTGCGCCCAAGGCTTTATCAAGGTGAGCACTTAGGGTGTAANGAATGCTTGAGTTACCAAGTAAGGCCGGGCCGAAGACCGTGGTTTTAGTAAAGCCGGGAACAAGGTGTAAGGCTAGCATCAAGGGCACAAGGCTTAAAAATATCCAGGCGAAGGTTTTTATTGGTAAATGCTTTGATTGAACCTGACTAATGATCAGCGTGGCGAAAACAAGGAAAGCAGCAGTTCGCCAATCGATAACTTGTGTTTGCCAGCTTGTAATCAGCAAGATTACGAATAAGGGTAAACTTAGGCCTAGGCTAGGCGGCTTGCCGGGTTTGAGCAATAAGCTGATTAGTAGTGTGTAGACAGAAAAGCTGGGAAGTAATTCGAGTGGCAGTTGAATATCCATATTGCTATATATTTACAATTGTAAATCCAGTTTACTAAAGTCGAAAAAAAAGACCGGAAATATACCGGTCTTTTTTGAGTATGAGCGATATCAAGTGTTTTTAGAAGTCTTCCCACTCATCGTCTTCTGAAAACGAAGCTGCACCGTTATCCTCTTGCGCAGCACTGCTTGCCTGGTAGGTGATGACAGGTTCTTCTGTGGGCTCTGGTGCACTGTAACTTGCTGCAGGTGTTGACGGAGCTGAAGCGAAGGAGGGAGAAGAACTATGCGAGCTCTGCGAAGCATCTAAGCGGAAGAAGGCAATCAGGCGATTCATGTTGCTCGCTTCTTCAGACATTGAACGGCTTGCAGCAGAGGTTTGCTCAACCAAAGCCGCGTTCTGCTGAGTCATTTCGTCCATTTGCGCAACGGCCTGATTGATTTGACTGATACCGCTATTTTGTTCGATTGCTGCAGTGTTGACGTCATTGATCATCTTGGCAACGCGATCAACTGACTGGACGATGTCATTGAGCATTTGCCCAGACTGGTTAACCATGGCTGAGCCAGATTCTACCTTGTTTACACTGTCACGAATCAAGTCTTTGATTTCCTTCGCCGCGGCAGCAGAACGTTGCGACAAGGTTCGAACCTCTCCCGCTACGACGGCAAAACCACGCCCTTGCTCACCGGCTCTTGCTGCTTCAACCGCAGCATTCAAAGCGAGTAGATTGGTTTGGAAGGCAATTTCATCGATCACGCCAATAATGTCGTTGATTTTGTTGCTAGATTCCATGATCTCACGCATCGCACCCACGGCACCTTGAACCACTTCACCCCCTTGTTCCGCTTTACGCTTCGCATCGCTTGCCATAGCATTTGATTCGGAGGCGTTTTCTGAGGTTTGTTTTACGGTAGCTGTTATCTGCTCCATGCTGGAAGCTGTTTCTTCCAGTGAGCTGGCTTGCGACTCGGTACGTCGACTTAAGTCATCGGAGCCCTCGGCGACTTCTTGTGATGAGGTACGAACAGTTTCTGATGCGATTTGAATGCGTGTTAGCACTTCACTTAGCTTGGTAACGCTGTTATTTGCATTGTTTTTGATAGCAAGTAACTCGCCCTTGTAATTGTTTTCGATGCTCTTTGTGAGGTCACCTTCAGACATTGCTTCAAAAATAACACCGACTTCACTGACAAACTCGGATGTCTTGTCCATTAGTGAGTTTAAGCCATTACTGAGGTTTTCGAAGAAGCCGCTTTTACCTGTTAGGTCAATTCGTTGTCGAAGGTCTCCATCGTTGGCGGCATTTATCAAACTGTTAATTTCACCTTCTAGCGCAACCTCA
>NZ_LWGE01001813.1:0-2096 GCF_001635315.1 Oleiphilus sp. HI0123 | reverse complement strand
ATCGACCACTCTGACATTTCTATCCAAATGTCTATACAAGCCCATAAAATAATCTGCCCGGCCGACAATTGGCGTGAGCTCCTTTTCAATTTTATAGATTGCACCGAGAGAAACTAAAGGCACCGCAAGCTTTAAACCTGCTACAGAAAAGATCAAACACTCGAAGCGATCTTGAGCCCATGAAGGCGGCCCAACTTGTCCAGGCTCACCAGGCGTAACCAAAGCTGTTCTTTTTTCATGTATCTTTTCAATTTCAGAAACTTCAGTAGTCACAGCCTCCCTAGCCTGAACTTTAGCGTCTACCTTGGTATCACTCAGGGGTGCAGGTGCAGAAACGGATACCTTTGGCTTGTCGACAGTTTCAACAAGTACTTCTTGCTTAACCTTTGTTTTAAGCTCGGGCTCGGCTTTAAGACCAAGCTTCGCTTCCAAGCGGGAAAGCTGAGCCGCGCTCAACTTTGACTTTTTCTTCTCCAGAATCGCTAAGGCCGTCTTTCTATCTAGCTTAGTCTGAAGCTTTTGTTCAGTCTTTTGCTCGGTCTTAACTTCAAGCTTTTGCTTTACTTTAAGGTTCTGCTCAGATGACTCTTTAACACTCGGCTTGGTTTTAACCGGCGCAAGCTTTGGAAATGCAGCAGGTATAATCAGAGGTGAAATTTTTGATCTTTCAGGCTCAGCAAATTGAGGCTTAGCCGGCTTCACTTTTGCAAAATTTGCTTTTGCAATAACCTTAGGCTTTAACTTGGATCCTACTCTGCCTTCAAGTGGCTCTTTAGACCTTGTATGCATTACATTCACGGAGTCTAGAGAGTGTAATTCCGCGTCACTAAGCTTGTTTTTGTGTATTGTATCTAAGTCTTTTAAAGGTTGCTGATCGGCAACTGAGCCAAGCATATCAAAGAAGTATTCATCCATAGCATCAGATGAGCTGACATTCTCGTCCTGATCGAATTCACGCCCTCCATGAATAGAGTGCTTCTTATCGATATCTTCAGAGCTCATCGCACACTCTCTACAGACTGCTCCGCTAACCAAAAAGCAGCGTAGTAATCATCTATAGCTTGCTCAGAGTAGTCTAAGAAGCATTGCCGAACTCGCGGTGAAAGCGGTTTTCTTAAGTAATAGAGAAATGTTAATAATACTATCTGGGCCTCACACTGAGACCGAAAACTTTGATCATCGTCTTCTCTTACCATTTTAATTGTCGGAATAAGAGATAGGTCAGGCGAAATAGCTTCAGTCGTTTTAACAGTGGAACCACCCAAAATCCCAAGAACTGGCTGAGCGCATTGTGGCTCTGATGCCACCCTGGTAACACTAGTTACCGAATCAACATGACTTGGCTTACGTGAAGTGACAGATCCGCCCTGATTTTGCCGACCTTCATTTGTAAGATTGGCTTCTTCAGCAAACTCACAATCGGCACTTATATTTTCTTGCTCACTGACGTGTGCGCTTTCAGAAATTTGAGCAGATGACTCATTCAGATAGTTTTCGGATGTATGCTCTGCCGAAGAACATGAGCTATCATTAGGCTTACTAACAGGCACAGGGTCGCTACCAAACATATCGCTCAGGTAATCATTTAGCAAATCTTCCGTGCTAGAGTGAGGCGTCCTGCTGTCAGTGTTATCCTGAGTCATTTGATAGTGTAATTAATCTCTCGTATGAGTTTAAAGCCTGATAAAGCCTTAGGCATTATTGCTTGTCAGCTCTTTAAGCGTCTGCAGTAGCTTCTTATAAGCTCTCACTCCGTGAGTATCAGCGTCGTACATAGATGGTACCAGACCTTTCATACTTGCATCTCGGAACTTCGTATCAACTGGAACGGCATACTTCCAGACATCATCTCCCCACGTCGATTTGATGGTACGCAAGCTTTGTGTTGAAGCCTGTGTTCGACGATCAAACATGGTAGGCAGAATAAGATGTCTTAAATTGCTTTTCTGAGACCGAATAACCATACCCAAAGTATGCATCATTCTTTCCAAGCCTTTAATCGCAAGAAACTCTGTTTGACAAGGTACGATGAGCTGCTGGCTCGCAGCAAGAGAGTTGATCATTAGTACACCCAAAGAAGGCGAATTATCGATCAA
>NZ_LWGE01001812.1:0-949 GCF_001635315.1 Oleiphilus sp. HI0123 | reverse complement strand
ACTGGTAATAAAGTCGTAGCGGCCACTTAAAGGGCTTTTGTCTGGCATGTAGAAAGGATCGTACTCTTCTACGTTAAAGCCCTTTTCACGCATCATGATTGATAAAGTTGGTCCGGGTCCGCAGCCGAAATCAAGCCCATTGGCAAAGGGTTCTAGTTGAGATATCAGCGGCATAGATAACTTCTCTAGAAAGCGCCGATATCCTTTGTCTTCGGGGTTGTTTTCATGCAAATCATAGATTGATTTTTCATACCCGGGCGAGATGTGAAACTGCTTAGGAACAAATATCAGGTCACAGTGCGCACAGTTAAGGTATTCTCTGTCTACTTTGCTGTGTGAATCTCGGTGAATAGCCCTTGTTTCTTTTGACAAGCATAAAGGGCATTCATGAGTAGTTGGGGGTGGGGTATCAGGCCTGGCCAATGCGATGGGTGGATCCGTAACTTTGCTCTTTACCTTGTTGGCCATAAAGATTTTGCGTTTTGTTTTGGCCGCGGATGATTGTCATCAACTTATTCGTGCGCTGTAAGGAGCGACTAATAATGCTTCCGTTGACCTGGTTAGTATCTTTGCATTGTTGCATTTTCTCGCGGGAAGTTTGCCATAAGTTAACTAAATCATCATCATTTAGTGTTTGTAGCTTTTCCTCAACGTGTCCAGGTTTAATGCCAAGCCCAGACTCGGCTATTAACCTGGCCTTAATTTTTCCGCGAGACTCTAATTGTTGGACAGTTTGAGTTTTGTGTTTGGATAATAGAGAAATTTGATCGGTGTTGCGCGTTGTTAGGGTTTGCTTTTCTTGGTCCAAGAGCTTCTTTAAGGTATCTAGATCGACAATATCTTGACGGAGTAAGTTCTTAAGCTGCTCGGTAAACTCTGACATAGTAGACCTCATTGGAGTAATTAATGATAATTACCCCAAATCAAGCATTTTCGAGCCAAGTTATCA
>NZ_LWGE01001811.1:0-9522 GCF_001635315.1 Oleiphilus sp. HI0123 | reverse complement strand
GTTTGTACGAAGTGCTTAAGTCCTTGGGCGATGAGCTACGTTTTGTCTTGATCACCTCTGAGGCGACAGTTGGCGAACTATCGGCTGCTGAAGGTGCGCTACCAAGCGAAATGGAAGGCTTACTGATCAATGTTAAAGCATCTGAACACCAGAAGTGTGAGCGTTGCTGGCATCACCGTGAAGATGTCGGTCAGCATGAAACGCATAAAGATTTATGTGGCCGTTGTATTGATAATGTTGATGGCGCTGGCGAACAGCGACAGTTCGCATGAGCCAAGCAAACATGACCAATACAGCGAATGATTCAGCGCAGGTGAGCTTGTTTGCCCATATGCTGCGCTGGCTATCACTGAGCACCGTCATTATTGTTGTCGACCTGCTCACTAAATTTTATGCCAGTACGAATCTTGAGTATGCGGTACCTGTACCGGTGATTGATGGCTTTTTTAACTTTACCTTATTACATAATACCGGTGCAGCGTTTAGCTTTCTGGCAACGGAGTCAGGCTGGCAGCGTTGGTTCTTTGTCATCTTGGCAACCGGTGTCAGTGCCGCGTTAGTTGTCTGGCTAAGAGGTTTACGAGAAGAGCCTTGGGTTGCCTGCTCGGTCGCCTTGATATTAGGCGGTGCGATAGGGAATTTATATGACCGTATGACCTTAGGTTATGTTGTCGACTTTCTTCATTTCTATTGGAATAACTATCATTTCCCTGCCTTTAATATCGCTGATACGGCGATTTCTATTGGTGCTGCAATGATGGTCATAGATGTTTTTCGTGGCAATAAACCAGACTCTGAGGATGGTTTATAGTCCCTTGTATTTGTGAGAGCACAGGCTCTCACCTTGTTATTTGAGTGGTACAAAATTTGTCTTTAGTTGTCGGTGAAAATACTCTGGTTACATTGCACTTCTCGTTAAGTATGGAAGATGGCGCAGTGATCGATTCTACCTTTGATAAGAACCCAGCACGCTTTGAGTATGGTGATGGTCAATTACCCGATGGTTTTTTATCCTTCTTAGACGGGATGAGTGAAGGCGAAGAAGGAGAATGGCAGGTTCCACCAGAGAAAGCTTTTGGCATGCCTAACCCAAACAATCAGCAAGTCATGAAGCGAGCAGACTTCCCGGAAGATATGGAATTAGCTGAAGGCTTAATGATCTCCTTTGCCGACGCAAACCAGTCTGAGTTGCCTGGCGTGGTTAAAGCCTTTGATGAAAATGAAGTGACCATTGATTTTAACCACCCTTTAGCGGGCCAGACCTTGTCGTTTAAGGTTCAAGTTGTCTCGGTTGAGGCCTTGTAAATGAAGATTAAACTGGCGAACCCTCGTGGCTTTTGCGCGGGTGTTGATCGTGCTATTGAGATTGTTAATCGTGCACTCGAAGTCTTTGGTGCCCCCGTCTATGTGCGCCACGAAGTGGTCCATAACCGCTTTGTGGTCGATGACTTAAAGCAACGTGGTGCCATTTTTGTCGATGAGCTGGAAGAAGTACCGGATGATTCCTTGGTTATCTTCAGTGCTCATGGCGTATCCAAGGCGGTTCAAGCCGAAGCAAAAGAGCGTGATTTGAATGTCTTCGACGCGACCTGTCCACTGGTAACTAAAGTCCATATCGAGGTGACCAAATACAGTCGCGATGGTATGGAATGTGTGTTGATTGGTCACGAAGGACACCCTGAAGTTGAAGGAACGATGGGGCAGTATGACTCTTCTTCAGGTGGCAAAATTTATTTAGTGGAAGATGAACAGGATGTGGAAAGCTTAGTTGTAGAAAAGCCGGATGCTTTGGCTTATGTCACGCAAACAACGCTATCTGTCGATGATGCCGCGAAAGTGATTGATGCCTTGCGTAGAAAGTTCCCCAATATTCAGGGGCCGCGTAAAGATGATATTTGCTATGCCACTCAAAACCGGCAGGATGCTGTAAAGGGCTTGGCAGACTCAACTGACTTGATGCTGGTTGTTGGTTCACCTAACAGTTCAAACTCTAATCGCTTACGTGAGCTGGCTGAACGTATGGGAACGCCTGCTTATTTGATTGATGATCACTCACAGATTCAACCGGAATGGTTGCAGTCGGCAAACGCAATTTCCGTTACGGCTGGTGCGTCTGCACCCGAAGTTCTCGTGCAGAAAGTTGTCGATCGTTTGGTAGAGTTGGGGGCTAAAGAAGTTGAAGAGGCTGATGGCCGTGAAGAAAATATCGTTTTCAGCATGCCGAAAGCTCTAAGAATACCCGCAGAAAATATTTAGAGTTTATTATTTGCTAGCCAGAATCGAATTGGTTAGCATATAAGTCAAGCGCAAAGGATAAGCGCTTTCTCACAATTAACCAGCGATCAAAGGATATGATGCTGATGTTAAAGACTTCATGTAAGTTAAGTACGTGCTCGCGTGCGCCAAATATAGCTTCTTTAAAGGCTGCTCAGTCAGGTTTTTCTCTGATTGAACTTCTCATCAGCTTGCTTATTTTTAGTGTCGGAATTTTAGGACTCGCCTCAATGCAAATTACCAGCATGAGGATGGCACTCGATGCTCAGCAGTACTTTAGCGCTAGTTTGTTGGCGAGTGCTATTTCAAATCAGCTTCAAGCAAGCGGTTCAACTCAGGGGGCTGAATTTTGGACTCAACAAGTGTCTGAAAGCTTACCTTCAGGTTTGGCGCTAATCGAATCTAGTGCTTCAAACTATCGAGTGACCTTGAGCTGGAATTCCAGTGAAGACCACGCCCGGCAGCAGGGTAATCGGAGATCTCAGCTAGTGTCGAGTGTAAGCCTATGAAGGGGCATCTCAATCAGTTGGAATATCATAAAGGTCTTAGCTTGATAGAGTTGTTGATCGCTTTGGCGCTGAGCTCAATTTTGAGTCTGGCTTTATTTGAAGTATTCAAAATTGCGCGTGATGCTTCAAGCCGGGTTACTGGAGCAAATGAAATGCTGGATAGTGCCCAATTGAGCTTTTCCGTCTTGCAGGACTCTATCAATATGGCTGGATTCTGGGGTGGAGTTGATTCCCGAGAATTAACGCTGATAACGAAGCAACTTAGTGCTTTTCCGGGCAACTGCAACAGTGCTTGGGTGCTCAATATTGAACAAGGCTTGCAAGGCTTTGACGGGCGAGAAAATGCAAATGATATTCCTGCATTACCCAGTGATTGCTTGAGCAAAGATTATGTACCTCATAGCGATGTACTACTTGTTCGTCGCGCATCGGTGAATGACCCGGTTCCTGAAGAAAAGTTAGGTAATAAGTACTATAAAAAACGCTTTATTGTTCGAGGAAGCCCTGAAACAGGGGGGATTGTTTTCCAGGGCAAAGATATGGCTAAAGCGCGGCAACAAGTGCCACCCTCAGCTTTTGTTGTTAATAGCTTGTTGAGTATCGATATGTACTATCTGGAGTATTGCAAAGATGAAGAGCTTTGTGATGTCTCAGGTATCGGCTTAAGTCGTTATACCCTGATCGGCAACCGCTTTATCAAACAGCGCTTGGTTAATGGTGTGGCGCAAATGCAATTTGAATATGGGCTCGATCTAAGTGGTGATGGCAAGGTGGAGCGCTATCTTACTGCCGATAACGTTTTCAGCTGGAATGATGTATTGTCGGTACGTGTTTTCGCTTTATTCAAAAGCAAGCTATCGGCAAGTTCGAATGAGAATCCGGAAAGAGAATTCAAACTGGGTACAGGTTTTGAGTTCGAGCCAGAAGAGCATGAACGGAGGTATAAATTCAAAAAGTTTCAGTCAGAATTTAGTTTGAAGAATACTTAGTTAATAACAGCGGTGATGAGCAAGGAGGCAATATGCACCTAAAATCAAAGACCTATCCAATAAGAGCCATGCAACAATACGGAGCTACATTAGTCTTGTCATTAATGTTGCTGGCGATCCTCACAATACTCTCAACAACGATGATGCAAAGCAGTTACCTAAGCTTTAAATCTCAGTCTTCCAGAGTGGCGTTTCAACAAAGCAGTCATGAACTAAATCAGTTTCAGCTTCAAGCTGCGAAGCAAATAAAAAGCTTTATTGATTCTAGACGAGATAGTCATGTTGAGCTCAAAAAGTCATACTCAGAAGGCTTCAAGTTAATCGATGACTTGCTGAACCTCGAAGTAATTGCCGAAGAAGATAATGAATCGTTGACGCGAATTTTATCGTTTTCAAGTTCACAGATGGAGATAGACGTTTATATCACTCAGAGCAGATTGCGTCCGGAATATTCCGGGAATAACTTGCTTCAGTACGACTCTTATAGTCAGCATATCGTGCAAAGGAGCGCAGATCAGCGCTATTTATACCTACAGCTGCACTGTATTAGCAAGCCAGGAATTGGTCAGAACCAAGGCCCTGTTCATCTTGTTGGCGACTTTCGTTTCGAGGTGTCGTGATGAAAAAAAGGATGAAGATTGCATTTGTTTTGTGTTTGTTTAGTTTTTCCTTGCTTTCTAGTATGGCGTGTTATGCAAGTGAACCGATATCGACTGTTGCGGTGTTGAGCCCCGCTATTGTTGTTTCCGAGCCCGCACGCGCCTTTTCGTCGATTGACCCGCTTGGCTATAAAAAATTTAAAACGCAGTATCAGACTCGTAGAACGATGGCCTATGTCATTTCAGGGGAGGGTGAACTGCATGCCATTGATAAAGATAATGCCGAGGGAGGGCAGACATCCGCAGGGGAGTTATGGGCTTATATACACGAGGACCAAACTCTCAAGCTTGAATATCTGACTAAGTCTGAATCTGAGTCTCTGAAAGCAAGTGGATCTAGCTTACTTGATGTCACTTACTATACCTTTGATGCAAAAATATTTGATGAACGTTCAAAGGCACATCCACAAGCTTGGGGGACTTTGTTGCTGGTGGGTATGGGAACCAATAGTAGCCAGAGTCGTGAGCATAGTAATAGGTGTCTATTATTCGATATTACGGACCCTGCACAAACACCTTCTTTATTGGCTGAATTTAAACACACTTCAATGGGGCCGTGTACAAGCAAGCCTACCGCCCTGACTCTTCCCGATGCTTTTGGTGGGGATCCTCTTTGGTATTTGGCTTTTGGGGCAGGGCAAGGAACACTGCGGCCCGGCTTATTTTTTTATGACTTGCAGACAATGACATTAGATAAAGAAGTCTGGCTTCGTCAATTTCGACCTGAGGTAAAGAGTGGTCATATAGCTGGGATTTCGGCAGCAGATATTGATCAAGACGGCCTAACTGATCTCTTGTATTTCGGAACGATTGAGGCATCTAGAGTTCAGGAAAGTGGCAGCTTGTATTCTCTTACCTTTACTAGATCCCTGGATACAGCCACCTCTTCAAGAGCGGGTAAGTATTCCTCTCATCGAGAACGCTATATGACCCCTCAGCTAGCTAAACTATTTGCAGGCAGAGGTGCAATTTCTCACAAACCTTTACTCAAAAGAGGTTCTGAGGGAAAGGTTTGGTTATTCTTTTCGGCTGGCTCCTCAGTTTATGGTCTGATAGATGACTTTTCCAGGCAGAGAGTAAGTGAATTTCAGTTAAGCTCAAGCGGGGTTAAAAATAGAGGATGGGTTCGCACTCTTCCCAAGAACGAAGTATTTACCTCGGCAATAGTCGACTTGGGAGAGATAATTGTCTTGAACGCGTTTCGTCGAGACTGCAATGATTGCTCAGAATCCGGTTTGAATACCTTGAAGCTATATCATGCTTTTAGCGGGGAAGAAATTACCGATATCTTGGCGGACAAAAAACAGACACGAGTATTAGCCGGAAATTTGTTGCTTGATGAAGAAGGCTTCCCGAGGCAGCGTATAGACCACCTGATATCTGATTCAGCCTTGTTATCTCTTCTCGCTATCGATAACAAAAGCCTTTATGGAGAGGAGTCTAAACTCTTGGGCGTTGAGTTAGCCGAAGGTATAAGGCGCTTATCATGGTGGCAACGATGAATCGTTCTAGAGCCTTTACATTAATAGAGTTGCTTGTAAGTTTGGCAATTGTTTCCATTCTATTTTCACTGGCCTTACCTTCATACGAGTCCTACCAACAGCGGAGCCGCTTGACTGAGGGGAAGGCCTCTTTATTGCGTTTGCAGACTGAATTGGAGCGTTATGCAATGAGCTTTCAGCGCTACCCGCAAAGCTTATCGGAATTGCTTTCATATGATGAAGACGAGTTAGAATCGGATCACGGCTACTTCAATCTCTACATTGACTCTGGCCTAAGTGATTGTGACGAAGGGGCTTGTTATGCATTGGTCGCTGAGCCGATCATTGAAACTCGTTCGGATGAGAGGTTGGAGTTATATTCTGATGGCCGTAGAGAAGGGCAATGGAATTAACCACAGCTAACATTCTTTCCTCCGCTCGCTTCAACAATATCATCGCTGTTACTGTCGCGCCCTATTCTTAAGCGACCCTGGAAATTAATGATTAGGGCACGCGCATATTTCTCGTCATTGTTTTCTGGGCAATAGATGTAACTTCCGGCACTACCAAGGGGAAAACCAAGGCGGGAAAAAACAACTCTGTTTGTCGGGTTGTTAAAGCTTATTGTTCCAGAAGGGATAAAAGGGGTTTTGAGCTGGAGTAATAGTTCACTCTCATCACGTTTCTGGTCCTTGTCTTCGTCAATGAATATCATTGCGCCAGCTTGCCAACCTTGTTCGCACTGTAGGCCTGAAGAGGATGGGCATAAGGTAATGCGTGTTTGTCTGGCGAGCGCTTCTCTTTTTGCATGTCGAATGAATTGGCTCAAGTGGTTGATATTGCTGTCCGAACGGGCATTTTGGAAAATGTCATTGAAGGAAGGAATAACGACAAAGGTCAAGATAGAAACAATGGCCAAACAGGTGAGTAGCTCGACAAGTGTAATTCCACTTTGCCTGGATTTTTGTTCTTGATGGTACTTATTGCATCGGTGCATAACAGAAGGGGGCATTTTCATCACTCCTTGATAAAGATCATCCCTTGGAAAGAGTATTCTCTTGGCGATTGATATAAAATGCAAGTCGAAAACATCTTGCTAAAGGAAATGAGAAACTTGAAAGTAATCATCGTTGGCGCCGGTGCAATCGGTATGATGCAAGCCAGAGAATTGGCGTTAAAGGGCATTGAAGTCGTGCTGCTTGATAAAAGTGCTTGCGGTACTGAGGCCAGTTGGGCCGGAGGTGGAATCGTATCTCCCTTATACCCTTGGCGTTACTCTGAGCCAGTCACGGCTTTGGCAAGCTGGTCTCAGTCCTACTACCCGAATCTCGCACAGTCTTTAGAGGCCGAGAGTGATATTGACCCGGAATTGACTCGCCATGGCTTGTTAATGCTTCAGGTCGAGGATAGGGAAGCCGCACTTAAGTGGTCTGAAGAGCATCATAAATGGATGGAAACAGTAGATGCTGAGAAAATCTATGAGCTTGAGCCTGCTTTGCGTGAAGGTGTTAAAGATGGTTTGTGGATGTCTCAAGTTTCCAGTATCCGTAACCCTCGTTTACTGCAGGCTTTGTATACCTCTTTGCAGCGTAACCCCTTAGTAACTATTCATGAGGGCGCTGAAGTCTCATCGTTTCTGACGAATAAAGACAAACTCGATGGCGTTAAGCTGCATAATGGTGATGAGCATAGAGCTGATGCCGTCGTCATTTGTAGTGGCGCCTGGAGTCGCAGTGTCGCGAAAAGTGATGGTATTGAGGTTAAGCCGGTTAAAGGGCAAATGCTAATTTTTGATGCGCCTATTGGCCTGGTCAACCGGGTTGTGATGAACAATGGTAAGTATGTGATTCCACGTAGAGACGGAAAGGTACTGGCAGGTAGCACTCTGGAAGACGTCGGCTTTGATAAGCGCACAACGGAACAAGCAAAAGAGGAATTGGCAGATATGGCGATAGACCTCTTCCCGGGCTTGGCCTCCTGCCCTATCAGTGCGCATTGGTCGGGTCTACGCCCAGGCTCACCAGATGGCATTCCCTATATTGGCCAAATGAAGGAGTTTGACAACCTTTATATCAATGCCGGCCACTATCGCAATGGCTTGGTGCTCGCACCCGCTTCGGTTGCCTTACTCAGCGCTATTGTTAGTGGTGAATCGACGCCTATACCGAGTGAACCGTATAACCCTTTGATAAGAGTTTGAAGCTAATCTAGCTCAAGCTTCTTCAGCCGATAGCGCAGGGCTCTAAAACTAATTCCCAGCATTTTTGCAGCCGCCGTCCGGTTCCATTTTGTGGCGGCTAGGGCTTGTTCAATTTCATACCGTTCGATTTCTTCCAAATAGTCTTCCAGTGACTGTTCTGGAGGCCTCGCTGATATCCCTGCTTTAGCTGCGCCAGAGTTTTGTTCCCGGCTACCCAGTACTTGCGCTATCCGGTGTGTCGTTTGTGGTGGCGCTTGAGTATTAGAAGGGCTTTGGATATCTGGCCCCGTTTCGGCTGAATCGGCGCTTAAGTCCAGATCTCCAAGTTCAATGATATTGTCTTCACACAGTGTGAATGCTCTTTCGATGATATTTTCCAGTTCTCGTACATTTCCTGGAAAGCTATACTCTGACAGGCTCTCAAGTGCTGCATTGGAGAGCTTTGCGTCTGTGACGCCACAGTCCCGGGCTATCTTTTCCAGGAAATAGTCTGCGAGTAAGGAAACGTCTTCTTTGCGTTCCCTGAGCGAGGGTACATCGAGTTTGATGACATTAATTCGATAAAACAAATCTTGCCTGAAGCTGCCATCTTCAACGAGTTTGGCCAGGTCTTTATGGGTGGCGCTAAGAATTCGGACGTTAACTTGAACCTCTTCCTGTTCACCAACAGGCCGGATTCGCTTTTCCTGAATTGCACGTAAGAGCTTCACCTGCATTTCAAGAGGTAGGTCGGCGACTTCATCTAAAAATAGAGTGCCGCCGTCAGCTGCCCGAAATAGCCCGGATTTATCTTCGATTGCTCCACTAAAGCTACCTTTTTTGTGGCCAAAGAATTCACTCTCTACCAGCTCACTAGGAATAGCCCCACAGTTGACCGGGACAAAGCGGCCGGTACTAGCGCGAGGGCTGTTTTGATGAATCATTTTAGCGACCAGCTCTTTACCGCTACCTGACTCACCAGAAATATAAATTGGAGCTTGGCTACGTGCCAGTTTATCGATCTGTTTGTTGAGCTTCTGAATGGCTTTTGTTTTGCCTTTTATGTGCTCGGGTTGAGTGCTAGAGGGACTTTCGTTTGCCTTACGTTTTGATAACTCTAATGCGCTGGTCACCAGCCCTCGTAGCTGATTAAGGTCAACAGGCTTTGAAATAAAATCAAAAGCACCAGCCTTAAGGGCACTGATGGCTGTTTCGACGTTGCCGTACGCGGTAATCATGGCAACGGGCATATCGGGATGATTTTTTTGTATGAACGACACGAGATCAATGCCGTTGCCATCAGGCAAATTCATATCGGTGAGACAAAGGTCAAAGCTTTGTTCACTTAGGTAGGCCTTGGCGTCCATGATTGTCGCACTGCTACAGGTGTCTATCCCCATACGCATGAGTGTGATTTCTAACAGCTCTCGA
>NZ_LWGE01001810.1:0-497 GCF_001635315.1 Oleiphilus sp. HI0123 | reverse complement strand
GCATAGTGATAGATATTATGGCCCGCACCTCCGTATAAATAGTCATCGCCATTACCGCCAATTAAGGTGTCATCACCATCATTTCCATATAATGTGTCTTGCCCATCCCCCCCATTTAGCTCATCACTCCCTTGGTTTCCAGACAATATGTCATTACCTTCATCACCGAAGAATTGGTCATTCCCCTCTTGACCTGTGATCGTATCATTGCCCGCAAGCCCGCTAATGACCTCACCTTCTGCACTCGCTTGAACGACATCGTCATACGGTGTTGCAGCCTGAATTCGGCTTCGCACTTCATCGCTGTCCCATGAAGTACCGTCGGAAAAGTTAATCGCTGTTAAGGCGTAATTAGGGTCATCTTCTTTAAAGAAGCTTTCAACGACGATGCTGTCATCATTGCCAAGAACAAGCTTTAGATCATCACCACTTCGTGTCACATAGCTGGTCTGGGCAGCAATCGACTCATCGAAAACAAGGACATCTTGTCGACCTTC
>NZ_LWGE01001809.1:0-978 GCF_001635315.1 Oleiphilus sp. HI0123 | reverse complement strand
GCATAAGGTCGAAAGACTAAAAGCAAAAATCATATAACCAGGCCATCTTTCGGATCTTCGTTTTCTGTCACCGTTTATGCAAAGAAACGCATAAACGTCGCCATAAAACTCATCCCGCAAATGGCGGCGTTATATTCTTAAAGGAGAAAGGTGATTAATAAGTTTATTACAGTGCTAATTGCACTTTTTGTTGGTGGTTGTGCAACTCCACCAAGTAGATACAACCCTGATAATATTGGCATATTAGACTTAGCCTTCATTGATATGGAGAAGATTCCATTTATGAAGGTAAGGCACAGACCATCAGTGGTTTCAGTCGTAGATGAGAACGCAACAGAAGTTATCACTACAAACATGATGAAGTCTATGCATTTTAACGTGGGTTTGAAGGAAGGTAAGTATGTTGTAATGCTTAAATGCGATGATACCTATACTTATGGTTTTCCGGTTGTTCCAGTAGTTCTTGAAAAAGGTAAAAGATACCTCGCATATTGTCGCCGTATAGTTAAAGAAGGTGACTATATTGGTTTAGATGGTTTTATTCGTGAGAAATCTGAACCGCCTCCACCTTATCAGAAATGAATATAACCAGCGCCTCAAACGGACTCCGCAAAATGTGTCGCGCTTTTTGCTGTCGCAAAAAGGCACGCCAATTTCGCTCCTCCGTTTAGGCAAGCGTTAGGTGTAAATAGGGGTTACCAGATTGAACAAGTATCTCTAATTACTATTGGTTAGCCTCGTCAATAGCGGCCAAATTATTTTGGTTAGTTCTTCCAGTTATCTTCATTTCTATTAACTTGTTTATCCCGCTTCTAGCAGCATTAATTATTCTTGGTTGGTCGGCAATAATCATCACGGCATTTTTTAAGTGTCCGGAATGCGAACAAAGAGCTCTAGTTCATTCAGGTAAAGTGGTAAAATTGCTCACGAGCAAACGCAGCAAATTTAAAGTCTGGCTTGTCCCGAATGAATTCGCTT
>NZ_LWGE01001808.1:0-766 GCF_001635315.1 Oleiphilus sp. HI0123 | reverse complement strand
ATCAAGCAGTGAATCAAGCAATTCACGCAAGGCTTTTACTGACGAGTTTAGCTTAGGAAAAATCCTTTTCTGAGTTTCAACTGAGTCCGTATGACTAATCGTATAAGCGAGAAACTCTATCGACTGCAACGGCTGTCGAAGGTCGTGACTAGCGGCGGCTAGAAACTTTGATTTAGATTCACTTGCTTGCAGGGCTTCTTTGCGTTTTTCCTCTGCCACCTTTAATAAATACCTATTTTCATTTCTGAGACGAATGGATTTGTTTAATACAGCACGAGCGTTAATAGCTTGACCATAGCCAATAATTAGACATCCAGATACAAGTGATAAGAATTCCCAAAGATAAGGTGACGAAAGGTATTTGAAGAAGCAAAGGAGAATAAACGGGCTGATAAATGCCAAATAAATTTTGGCGTTCAAACCGACAGCTATTGAAGCAGCAACAATTACGATACTAGTTATTACAAGCATCGCTACAGCCTCTCTAGATTCGCTTAAGTCACCAGTCAGAACTAAAAACGACCAAGTCAAACTATTAGCAATCGCAATCCATATCAACCATTTCTGATTTCTAGATGTCAAACTGCGAGTGGAGACGTTTTCTTTTCGAAATTTCTTATAGAAATAGAACCCAACAGCAACAACTATAGAATTTAAAATAAACCAGGAAAAAGGCCGGAGTAATTCACTAGATATATGATAAACAAGAAGTGTGATTAGCAACCCAGCAGTTATATTCGCAACAGTATTGAATAAGCCAAACTGC
>NZ_LWGE01001807.1:0-1503 GCF_001635315.1 Oleiphilus sp. HI0123 | reverse complement strand
AGCACAAGCACCTGTTTCATTAGCAATTTCGACCATTCGCTTGGCAATTAAAGGACGAGCAATAGACGTACCTAACAGGTACTCGCCTTCATAAATAGTATTTGCTCTGAACATCGGGAAAACATAGTCACGAACAAATTCTTCGCGCACGTCTTCAATATAGATTTCTTTAACACCCAATGCTTCTGCTTTGGAACGTGCAGGTTCAACTTCTTCACCTTGACCAAGGTCAGCTGTGTAGGTAACAACTTCACAGTTGTATGTTTCCTGTAACCATTTAACGATTACAGAGGTGTCTAGACCACCAGAATAAGCCAAGACAACTTTGTTAATTTCTGACATAGAAAGGCTCCAACTATCGAAGATGCAGACAAAACAAGCTGTCACTCTTCAGCCACAAACAGCTAAACGAGTGAAATCCTGTTCCGCTTAATAATATTCATTACGAAAAGGCGGCTATTCTACTTGCTGTTGGGCCACAAATACAAATATTGCCGAGATATTTACTGTATTACGCTTAATCTAGATCGCGAACCAGCCGAACGGTGCTACGTCTATTCAGTTTCTTATTCTTTTTGGTGTTATTTTTAGCCACCGGATAACGCTCACCATGGTAACGTGTACGGATAATATCGGCTTCCAGACCATTATTGATTAAGTAATCCCTAACGGCTTGCGCGCGTGCTTTAGATAAGCGCCGGTTATAAATTCTACGGCCAGTACTGTCTGTGTGACCATCAACATAAATAGCTGTCACACTCGAGTCATTTAAGACATAGAGAACCACCAAATCCAGTGACTTTATATCACGCTCGGTTAGATCTGACTTATCAGATTCAAAATGCACACGCGTTTTCTCGACCTGCCTAAAATTAACCGGCAACAAACCTGCTATACAATCAAGATAGCCATTATAGATTGACTTGAAATTAACACTATTAATTCTAACCCTGATTGAATCATCGCTGTACCAAGCTTTCCGGGTAAAAGTTGGCGTCATGCCTTCTAATAGGCCCTGCATCATATTAGTCGCTTTAGCTCTAGGCACACTTAAAGGCTGATCACTATCTACAACGTCGACATAACCCAGATCCTGAATTACCTTGCCCGGCTTCCAAGATGAAGCCTCAACCACTAACGCCGCTTTACCCGGTTTCATAGGGTTATTATTAGTCATCGTATAGAAGCGCAGGTTCTCTCCTGCTTCATGATAGAAGACACCCTTACCATAATAAGGAATATCATGAACCAGACTGCATTCGAATATAGAGGAAGACAGGTACCACTGACTCTGATCCAGCTCTGCGCTATAGGTTTTGGCATGGGCAAGGCTTGATAAGCAAGCTATCACGACTCCTAACATTAAGCCTCTTACAAAAGTACTACCGCGCTTCAAATCGGACACCTCACAAATTCTCTTACCATAATAAATCGGATCAGCTCTTTTTGTAGCAAGCCCCTAATAAGGTATTTTCCAAGTCACATAAAAACTGAAAACAAAAC
>NZ_LWGE01001806.1:0-978 GCF_001635315.1 Oleiphilus sp. HI0123 | reverse complement strand
AAAGCGCACTTAAAAAGCAGCCGTAGAGAAATAGTGAGTTATTCGCTTGTAGTAGAAAACTCTCTTGCTCCCATAGTTGCAAAGGAACCTGAAGAGAGCCTTCACTGCTCACCTTCACAAAGTACTCTTGAGGCTGCCCGGCAGAGAGCTCAAGTGGTAAAACAAAAGTAGGAAACTCGATGGGTCTTTGTGCAAAATTGAATCGGTCTCCGGTTTCGACAAGTTTTTTTAGAGTCACCGAATGAGAAGGTGAACCTGGAATGCTGTGAAACAACTGTATATTATCTAGCTGGCTATAGTTGACGTGTAGGTAAGCGGGTATATCAACAGGCGTCTCGTTTTGTACAGCAAAGCGAAACCAATAAGCACTACTTGAAAAACCAAAGTTGGCACGACCTTCAGGTAAAGATTGCCATTGAGTATTCTGTATTGTGTGGATATTCCCAGGCGTCAGTGAGTGGTCTTTATCTTCAAAATATACAATATGATTGGCTAGAACTATGTTTTCGGTACTGTGATCAAAGCTGATTGGCTGATTGCTAGCCAGCGCATAAAAACTGAAACCAAATAATAATATGAGAGATAAATAGAGCTGTTTCATTTAAACATTTCTTCTTGGAAAATTCGAAATTTACCTTCTTGTCTGAGCGCTTCGAGCCCGGCATTCAGAATATTTAGATAGTATTGGCTGTCTGGCTGGGTTTTGGAAAATAAAATATAGTTTTTACCTTCACTGAGTGCTTTAGTGTTGATTCCGATCGATTCTATTTCAGCTGGTGAAAAGTTTCTATGAAGCAGGTACTTTCCTGTGAATTCAGAGATAGGAAATAAGTCGATTGTTCCGCTGATTAGTTTTCGCAAGTTATCTATATCTGTATTGCTAATTGACACTCTTAACCTGTCTTGCTTGTATAAACGCCAAAATTCATCGTTATAAGTATAGCTCCGCGTAGCGCCAATTTTTAAACGGCCTAGTTC
>NZ_LWGE01001805.1:0-551 GCF_001635315.1 Oleiphilus sp. HI0123 | reverse complement strand
TTGAAAAGTATTCTTATCGATTAGTATGGAGAAATGATTAGCATACAGGCGGGCATAGCTTAACGAGAGATCAAAAGCCTGCTTAGCCAAACTTAAACGCCCTCCCCATTCGTCGCCCATCCCTGATCTGGCAATACGTTCTAATTCGCTTTCGAAATGAGAGAAACGATTCAACAGAGCATCTTCTTGATAGAACAGCTCAGCTGTAAGATCGTTTTGATAGCAGCGAAAAAGAGCCATCTCTGACGAGAGTCTGATATCACTAAAATCAGTCAATAAGGGTTTAGTGAAGTCAACTGGTGATATGACATCAAGCGCATTAGCACCCTCTACTCGCCCCCAGAACAAGGTTTGACGTCCAAGCTTTGCAACGCAATCCGAAAAACTTACCTGCAACCAGGCTTCATTTAACTCTCTATTCGTATAGGACTCTCCATAGTCACGAGATAGATTCTCTGGAGAGAAAAAGTGTGTTACCTCATAATCTATACGTGCATACGCACCCGACCAAAGGGGTGTATCCAGCTCAAGCCTCATACCAATATTTGACT
>NZ_LWGE01001804.1:0-656 GCF_001635315.1 Oleiphilus sp. HI0123 | reverse complement strand
CCGTTAAAAGCTGTGATATTTCCCCTGTCCAACTCGATAATATTGGAGGCCAAAGCCTTAATAAACGCTCTATCGTGACTGACAAACAATAACGCGCCACGATATTCTGCTAAGCGGGCTTCCAGCCATTTGATAGTTTCGATGTCCAGATGGTTAGTCGGCTCATCTAGTAAAAGCAGGTCGGGTTCATTGATTAAGGCTCGGGCAAGCATTACCCGCCGCCGCCAACCGCCGGATAAGTCTTTCATCTGCATCGATTCATGCAAACCAAAACGCTTAAGCATGCTGGCGATCCGAGTATCAAAATCCCAGCCATTTAATGACTCGATTCTGTCTTGCAGCTTCTCTAACTTTTGCAGGTCTGCAGCTTCATCCTGACTATTGATCAGATGGTGATACTCACTTAAGACCTGACCAATTTCCGGTAGGCCTTCAGCAACGACATCAAAAACGTTACGTTCATCAGCATCGGGCATGGATTGAGGCAAAGCCCCTACTTTAAGACCCTTTTGAAAATTTATGACACCGGAGTCCGGATCACTACTTTTCATTAGCAATGACATTAATGAAGACTTTCCCTCGCCATTTCTACCCAGCAGGCAAATCTTTTGTCCCTCTTCAATCGCAAACGTAACGTTATCCAGTAAGGGGCGGTG
>NZ_LWGE01001803.1:0-867 GCF_001635315.1 Oleiphilus sp. HI0123 | reverse complement strand
GAACCCAAACTCTATCAACGTTTATGATATTTGAATTAGTGGTCTCGCACGCTGCTGGATTTCCAAAAGCTCCTAGAACCATCACTCCTTCACTACGAGCGAGAATAAGCTGCGTAGGCACTGCTGAAGCAGTTCTACCGTGCGCTGCGAACAGGTCTACGCTTATTAACAACATCACAACGGCAAAGATTATTTTTCTCATTTAGTAACTTCCTTATCCAACCTGTTTACGACGTTCTAATTTCCATCAGAGCCAACTCGCTTGAGCCTAAAAACAGCAGTAGGAAAATAGATCCGACACCTTTATCGTAACTAATCGAGCTTAACTCTATAGAGTGTTTCAATCGAAGAATATGTATCTCCACATACACCAGTCCCTCTCAAAGTCACTTTTTTACCTGCAGCGTACGCAGTTAAGAGAAACGAAATCATTGTTTGGGTTCTAGCATCCGATGCTACCGGTAGTACATATTCCCATGTCTGATTAGTTGTGCATGTTGTACCAGTCAATTCACCTTCAGCACTTATAAACAACACATCGCCATTAATAGAGTCAATCATTAGATTAGTAATCTCTGCGTTCGCCAGCTTAGTAGTTTCAGCAGAATTAGCATGATAACTAAACGCAAAGAAAAGTATTCCTAACATCAGAGTAATTTTTGATTTCATATTTCAACCTAAACCAGACAAAATGAATCCGTGATCTAGCCTTAATTCGATGTTTATTGTGTTCAGTACAGTATGATGTAACTAGCCTTCAGGTAACCATTATGGGTGGTGCATGTTGCACCATTTGCATCACTCATATACACACTGAGCGACTTATCCGCCACTTTCGATGCCAGCAATAATGATGAAGCAGTATCA
>NZ_LWGE01001802.1:0-933 GCF_001635315.1 Oleiphilus sp. HI0123 | reverse complement strand
CAGATTGCTAACCTGATATCTCAATACCAACAAGCAAGGTCAGCGCTTAAGGGCTTGGATGATTTGTCTCGGCGTGCTGATGAATTGGAAGATATTTCTAAATCGCTGAGTTTGGGGGGCAAAATAACAAGCATCGAGATGCGAGATTTATCCTTTTCGTACTCGGGTGGGCCTAAAGTTTTGAAGGATATTAATCTGTCTTTGAATGCAGGTGAAAAAGTAGGGATTATTGGAAAGATTGGCTCTGGAAAAAGTTCACTGCTGCGGTTGTTGCTGGGCTTTGGTAGAGCTGATGCCGGACAATTATTAGTGAATGGCTTCGAGGTTCAGCATTTGAACGCAAGTGAACTAAGGTCGTCTATTGCTTATGTTCCCCAAGAAATTACCCTGTTTAGCGGTAGTCTGCGTGAAAATATCCTAATGAAGGCTCCAGAAGTGCCGCAGGAAGCTTTGCTTAAAGCGGTGGATTTGTCAGGTTTGTCGGAATTGGTTCAAACTCATGAGATGGGTTTGGATATGCCGATAGGAGAGCAAGGGAAAGGCTTGTCTGGTGGGCAGAGGCAGTGTGTGGCAATCGCTAGAGCGCTTATCAATGACCCTGACTTATTGTTATTTGATGAGTTAAGTTCTTCAATGGATAATCAGACAGAACAGATGATCATCAATAATATTCGGAATATCTCTAAGGATAAGGTGCTGCTACTTAGCACGCACCGGGCTTCTTTGCTGGCCCTGGTGGACCGAATTATCGTGATGGATCAAGGAAAAATTGTTGCTGATGGGCCAAAGGAAAGTGTTTTGGATGCGCTCAAGCGAGGCTTGATTCAGGCAGGGAGCCAAAGTGCTCACAATGATAAACAAGGTCATGGAAAGGGAGGTGTTTCCAATGACTGAGTTCCGTTCAACCCCTATCACTCAAGCCTTAAATGATCA
>NZ_LWGE01001801.1:0-1148 GCF_001635315.1 Oleiphilus sp. HI0123 | reverse complement strand
CTCTGCAGCGGCTTGCCCTTCATAAGTACACTCTTGGCGAACGCCGATTATTGAGGCGGCTGCATCGAACCACCTGCCTGCACTGCTCGTAAAATGGTGCGTTCCATTCAGAATGAAATGACTAGTGAGCTCATTCTTGAGGCTATCTGCGTAAGCTTCGAATGCCTGTTCCCTACTTGTTTTTGCCAATAGATTTGCACCAGTTCGCCAGATTTCCCGTGTGGCGATATCGCCACCAGGAATCGCTATTTTCTCAAGGTGTCCGATACGTTCTATCTGCTTCGAGTCTACATAGAATAGCTCACCACCCCAGGCTTGATTATCGTCTCCCAGGCCATTTCCATCGAGTATTAAAGCAAGCGCGGGTAGTTTTGCTTGGCCTGTTTGTTCTGCGAGTAAGGATGTCAGGTGAGCGTGATGGTGTTGAACTTTTATTAGGGGCGAGTTGCTTTTCTGCGAGTTCTTTTCAGCGAAGTGAGTACTTACATAATCTGGGTGAAGGTCTGCGCAGTATTGATCAATCCTATTGCCAAAAAGGTGTTGATAATGCGCGATGTTAGTCTGGAAACGCAGGTAGTTTTCTGGCTTGTCTAACTCGCCATGATAGGGCGATATATAGGCTTTATAGCCTTGAGTTAAGCAAAAGGTATTCTTTAAATGGGCCCCGCACGCAAGAGTGTGTGCTTGCCGATCTGCCAAAGCTATCGAGGCGGGAACTAGCCCACGAGAGCGTCTGATTAGTGCTTTGGGCTCACCTGCTTGGATTACTGAATCATCTGAAGGCGCGACAATATCCCGGTTGTTTAGCAAAGCGTAGTCAGCTAAGGAGGCAAGTCGCTCGATACACTTGTCGTTGTCATAAACTATGGGTTCATCAGGAAGGTTGGCGCTGGTCACGAGTAGTTGATAGTTTTGTGCTTCTTCAAGCCAATTTATTCCTTTTGGCCTGCCAAGCAGGGCATGAAAAATTAGATAATGAAGCGGGGTATAAGGCAACATGCAGCCCAAGTCACTTAGGTTCGGTGCGAGCCAATCTTCCTCTTCTTGCTTAGAGTCAGGCTTTAAACTTCTTTTCTTAGGCAGAAGTACAATCGGTGCGTGAGAAGAATTCAGCTCGTGAAGGCTTGCTCTGTCTAGCTCGACTATGG
>NZ_LWGE01001800.1:0-11764 GCF_001635315.1 Oleiphilus sp. HI0123 | reverse complement strand
CAAGGCTCCTCACTAATCGATGAAATACCTTCTGCTTACATTCTGTTTGTTAGCTTCACTCGTAGCAAACCCAAGTCTTGCAGAAGTTTCTCAAGAACACTCTGAGCGTGAACTCGCTCAACTTAAATCCAGCATCACCAAAATCAATCGCTGGCTGAATCGCGCTAATACTGAAAAAACCGGGCTTTCAAAAGCACTGGAGAAGCAAGAAAAAGCTATCAGCAAGCTAAGCAAGTCAATTCGTACCAGCAAAGCAAATATAACGAAGCAAACCAAAGAGCTTAAAAAGCTGGAAAAAGACCACTCTCAACAAACAAAGGCGCTAAAAAAACAGCAGTCGTTCTTAATAAAGCAATTACAACGTGCGTACCTGCACGGGGAACAATCTCAAACCAAACTTCTTTTAAACTCTAATAACCCCCAGGAACTTGCTAAGGATATGCGTTTCTTTGCCTATATTAATGAAGCGCGTAGTGAAAAAATTTCCGAGGTACAAGACATTCTTAACATCATAAAAAATACCGAGAAAAAAATACTTGTTAAGAAAAATAAACTGCACGAACAGCATAAGCTTCAACAACAACAGCGCTTAGAGCTGAAAAAAGAACAAGCAGCTCGTAAACAGGTACTCGCAAAACTCAAGGCCAATATAAAAAATAACACGCAGCGTCTTGAAAAAATGCGCAAAGACCAAGCGCGCCTAGAGAAGCTTCTGAACGAATTAGAGCAAGCCATTGCCAACATCCCCCTCCCTGACGACGCCGCTCCGTTTAGCAAACAAAAAACCAAGCTTCCGTGGCCTGCGAAAGGTAAAGTCATTGGGCGCTTTGGTAGTCGAATTGCTCAGGGTAAGCTAAAGCTCAATGGCATTCATATTGAGACAAAAAACAACCAGGAAGTTCAAGCCATCCATTCTGGAAGAGTTATATTTTCTAACTGGATACGTGGCTTTGGTTTGCTCATTATTATCGATCATGGTAATAATTACATGAGTTTGTACGGTAACAATAAGAGCCTTGCAAAAGATACCGGAGACTGGGTTAGAGCAGGTGAAGTTCTCGCCTATGCAGGGCAAAGTAATGCAAAAAGTGAAACAGGGCTATACTTTGAAATTAGAAAAGACGGAAAGCCTTTAAATCCTAGCCGATGGCTACGAAAATAAATTCTTCAGGACCCACTTAATGAAATTAGTTTCTCGTTCCTTACCTTTAATGACATCACGCCGCAAACGCATCTGCACTTACAGCGCTATTCTGGCTGGGTGCTTATCTTTCAGTCAGCCCGCACTTTCCCAGCAAACTGAAAGTGCTGGTATACAAGATACTAATTTAGCTTCGGAACAAGCGACTGCCCCCTTACCTTTAAATGAGCTGCGAAAGTTTACCAATGTATTTGGCAAAATTAAGAATGCCTACGTCGAAGAAATAGATGACGCTACCCTGCTAAAATATGCGATTCGTGGCATGTTGTCAGGGCTTGACCCACACTCAGCTTATCTTGAGCCAAGCGCATTTTCAGACCTGCAAGAGAACACTTCAGGCACATTTGGCGGCTTGGGTATAGAGGTAGGTATGGAGAATGGCTTTGTAAAAGTTATTGCGCCGATTGATGATACCCCCGCTCAGAAAGCAGGCATTGAGGCTGGCGATTTAATTATCAAATTAGATGAAACACCCGTAAAAGGAATGAGTCTTGATCAAGCTGTTGACACGATGCGTGGTGAAGCGGGTGAGCCGATTACATTGACCATCGTCCGTGAAGGCGAGCGCGAGCCATTAGAAATAAAAGTCGTACGTGACATTATTCAAGTAACCAGCGTCAAAACGCTAGTACTTGATGAGCAGTACGGCTACATCCGTATCACTCAATTTCAGGCACAAACTGGTAGCGACTTCGCCAAAGGCCTTAAAAAGCTTCAAGATGAAACTGAAGAACTTGCAGGCTTAGTTATTGACTTAAGAAACAACCCTGGAGGCGTACTTCGTGCTTCAGTAGAAGTTGCCGACCAGTTGATTGAAGAAGGTCTCATCGTTTATACAAAAGGCCGTGCTAGCGAAGCCGATTTAAGCTTTAACGCGACACCTGGTGACGATGCTAATGGCATACCCATTATCGTTCTTATTGATGGAGGCTCCGCATCAGCTTCTGAAATCTTGGCCGGAGCACTTCAAGATCACAATCGGGCAGTCATAATGGGAACACAGAGCTTCGGCAAAGGCTCTGTACAGAACGTCATGGCTCTTGATGCTGAATATGGGCTTAAGCTAACAACTGCCCGCTACTATACCCCTAATGGCCGTTCGATTCAGGCGCAAGGTATCGAGCCCGATATAGAAGTTAACCGAGCCAAGTTGAGTGAAGAAAAAACCAAAGCCTTTTATCGAGAGTCTGATCTAGCCGGTCACTTAAGTAACGGCAACCAAAATAAGAATGAATCCAGCAAAGAAGAAAGCGAAGACTCAGAAGTTTCTCGTCAACAATCCATGCTGGAAAAAGACTTCCAGCTTCAGGAAGCTTTAAGTTTGCTAAAGGCTTTGGATATTCTAAAAGTTAAGCAAAAGAACTCTTCCGTCAAAACACCAGAGAGCCAAACTGAGGCCGAAAACCTAGCTGAAGAAGGCACTCCACAAGGTGAGTAAATATCTCCTCAAGCTCAGTACAGTAGTCACCTTTATCCTGACTACTGTCGTGCTTGCTTTTCCCGTTGCTGCAGAGCAAAAGCAGCAACCGACCATCGCAATCGTCATTGACGATATGGGGAATCACCTGGAGAACGGCTCCCGATTAATTGACCTACCCTACCCCCTTACTTTGTCTTTTCTACCAGAAAGACGCCATACACGAACCCTAATCGAAAGAGCTAAAGAGAATGGTAAGGAAATCATGCTCCACTCGCCCATGCAAAATAAGCTTGGGATTAAGCTCGGTAAGGGCGGTTTAACCGAAAACATGAGTGAGATGCAAATTAAGCAAACCTTGCGAAAAAGCTTTATCTCGATTCCGCATATGGTAGGCCTGAATAACCATATGGGCAGTCAGTTGACAACTCAAAACAAGGTTATGGAGTGGGTAATGGAAACGGTTAAACAGCACCCCTTCTTTTTCTTGGATAGTCGCACCTCTGCCAACTCGGTTGCCGCCAAAATTGCCGCAGAACACCAAATCCCTAACATAAGCCGAGATGTTTTTCTTGACCATTTTCAGACCCGAAAATTTGTTCAAGCTCAGTTTATCAAGCTAGTCGAACTAGCAAAGAAGAATGGCACAGCCATAGCAATCGCCCACCCTCACAAAGTCACAGTTGAATACTTGAGCTGGGCTCTGACAAAGCTTGACGAAAAAGGTATCAGTATCGCTTCTGCTAGCGCTATCTGGCAAATACAAAACCCTGGACAGAGCATGCAAAACATCTTTGCTGCAAGAAACAAAGTTCCTCGACTAGCACAAAGTAAATCATCCACGCCAGACACCTTAAAACACGCAAACTACAGTCCGCAAAGAATTCCGCAAGAATATCAAGACACTCTATAAATTCTTCCTACCGATCCATAAACAGTTATTTTTCGTGATAATTTATTTAGTCGATCTTTACTGGTCAGATTTTCTATCAGGTCTATACTAAATATGCGCGGTGCCTCCGCACTTTCAAGGATTATAGCGAACACATTTCAGACCCGAGGTTTATCACCATGTCCGGCAAAAATATAGACAGCTTATTTCACGACGGCACTCTTGCTGCGATTACCTTTATGACGGCTGACGCCGCATTTGCCATCCCTCTGGAACAAGTACTTTATATTGAGAAAGACGTGAAAAGAAACCTTCAGGTAAATGAGCTTGATGAGTTTAATCACGAAGTGATTACCTTCCAGAACAACACTGTTCAGCTGTACGATTTTAATCAGCTTATTGGTTCTGAAAATCACCAGACCCTAATGAACAACCTGGTTGCCAAACTGAACGAAATGGAGCAGCAACATAGAGATTGGCTTGATGCACTAGAGTCATCACTTAAAAACAACACGCCCTTTACTAAAGCGCTTGACCCTAACAAATGCGCTTTTGGCATGTGGTACAACCAGTTCGAAACAGATATTGAAGAGCTTAAAGAAGCCCTCCTGCGCTTTGATGAACCCCATAAAAAGTTACACGGTTTAGCTGAAACCTTACTCAACTTAAATCAGACTGATCACGACGAAGCAATGAAGATTCTGAACACCGAAAGACAAACCACGCTATCAGAATTGATCCACCTGTTCCATTTAACCAAAGAGCGAGCCTTATCGAGCATCCGTCCTATCATTCTTTTTGTAGAGCGCACTGGCGGCAAAGTAACAGCCTTACGTCTTGATAATATCAACGACATCATCACCTTTAACAAAAAAGTATTTTGTCGAGATGACTCTGCAGATGGAATCATGAGAAGTAAAAATGATGACTTTGTGGTGGAAGGCTTTCTTAGAGACGGTAACGAAGCACCATTAATGCTGATCAACTGCCAGCCTGAGAGCAAGTCTGAATCTAATCAGGTTGCATAGAATTTAAAAAGCTTTGTAGGCAGCGCCTTCCACGGCTCGCATGAGGGCTAGCACGAAATTGATCGTGCGCCTGAACCCTCTGCCTACAATAGACAACTTTCTCGCGCTTAAGACCTACAGGCGCATTTCAATACCACAATCGGCCATATGTGCCTTGGCTTCTTGAACGCTGTACTCTCCAAAATGAAAAATACTTGCTGCCAGAACAGCATCGGCGCCACCTTCCAAAACTCCATCTGCCAAGTGCTGTAAATTCCCCACACCGCCAGATGCTATAACCGGAATAGACACAGCATCGGTAATCGCCCTAGTGACGCCTAAGTCGAAGCCGTTTTTCATACCGTCCTGATCCATACTGGTTAGTAATATTTCACCAGCACCGTAATCAGCCATTTTCTTGGCCCATTCGATTGCATCCAAGCCTGTAGGCTTACGACCACCATGAGTAAAGATTTCCCATCGACCTTCTTCACCCTCTGCACTCACCTTCTTCGCATCAATTGCGACGACAATACATTGGCTGCCAAATTTCTCGGCAGCTTCACGAACAAACTCTGGGTTAAATACTGCCGCTGTATTGATCGCAACCTTATCCGCGCCGGCATTCAACATACAGCGGATATCTTCAACTTTTCGGATTCCACCACCAACCGTTAGCGGAATAAACACTTCACTCGCCATTTTTTCAACAGTATGAACCATTGTGTCACGGCCTTGGTGACTCGCTGTGATGTCCAAAAAGGTGATTTCATCAGCCCCTTGCTCATCATACTTTTTGGCAACTTCTACCGGGTCACCTGCGTCACGGATATCAACAAACTGTACGCCCTTTACAACGCGCCCTTCATCAACATCCAAACAGGGAATAATTCTTTTAGCCAAGCCCATTAACTAGCTCTCCACTTATAATTTCAATCTTCACAATAGTCTTGAGCCTCTTTAAGGCTTAAGGCTTTTTCATCCAAAGCTCGTGAAACCAATACGGTTTCGATACCCACTTCAGACTCGGAATACAATGCACGAATATCATCCATATCTGCTACCCCGCCAGTCACCCACAATGGTACGCGAGAGACTTCAGCAAGCTTAATAGCCTCGTCGAGATTAACACCCTGACAGCTCCCTATACGCCCAAGGTCTCGATAAACCAGAGCAGAAATATCAGCAGCACTTAATTGCTGCGCCCAGGTTTCGGCAGTAACTGGTGACGTTTTCTGGCAACCATGTGTACACACCTGACCCTCTAGCAGTGACAGGCTCACCGTAATGCGCTCAGGAAAGCGCTTACACATTTCAGCAATAAACGCAGGATCTTCTATAGCTTTAGTTCCTAAGGTCACTGTTCTAATACCAGACTTCAGGTAATGCTCAACTTCAGATTCACTACGAATTCCACCTTCAACATGTAAATTTAGATTTGGAAAACGCTGAGCGATCGAAACGATCATTTCTGCATGAGCCGTCCGCCCCTGAATTGCACCATCTACGTCAAACACATAAAGGTCCTGCACACCGGCATCCATCCAACGCCCGGCAAGGTCTGTCGCATCATCGGAGTAAACTTTGGTCTGATCAAGGTGATGACCAGACACATGCACACATTTAGCCTGCATTAGGTTAATTGAGGGTAGGATATTCATCGCTTGACTAGTACCTTCTATTTTCCAGACCAGTTCGCAAAATTCTTGAGTAGCTGTAAACCTGCATGCTGGCTCTTTTCAGGGTGAAACTGAACTGCAAAAATGCTATCTCGGCTAAGTGCCGCAGCGATAGACTTCCCGTATTGGGCCGAACCTGCCAAGTATTGATGATCAGCCGCTACGTAATAGCTATGGACAAAGTAAAAACGCGAGGCATCTGAGATCTTATGCCACATAGGGTGATCACCATTCTGCACCACCTGATTCCACCCCATATGCGGTACTTTCAAACGAACCTTCTCGCCCTTATCGTTCTCTTCATACAAGCTTTCGCCAAAATGCAAAACATCGCCTGGGAAGGCACCGATACAATCAACGCCTCCATTCTCCTGGCTATGTTGAAGCAAAGCTTGCATGCCAACACAAATACCCAAAAAAGGTCTGTCCTTGGAAACTTCCATGCTTAAGCTATCAAAGCCCAAACGCTTAATTTCAGCCATGCAATCGCGCATAGCGCCTACACCAGGCAAAACAACCTTATCTGATGCACGAATCGTATCCGCATCCGAAGTTACAAGGACTTTTGCATCAGGCGCTACGTGTTCAAATGCCTTCGAAACCGAATGCAAATTGCCCATACCATAATCAATAATGGCAATTGTCGTCATTTTTTCTCACTCGTAAAAAGCAACTGACCTCAAAAGAGGCCAGTATTATTTATTAACTGTCGTACAACTTGAAACCGGTTCTATAAAGAACCTTTAGTAGACGGCATTTTTCCTTCCATTCGCTCATCAAGTTCCAAAGCCATGCGAAGCGCGCGGCCAAAAGCTTTGAATACCGTTTCGATCTGATGATGAGCATTTTTACCCTTCAGATTATCGATGTGCAAAGTTACATTGGCGTGATTTACAAAACCTTGAAAAAACTCATAAAACAGCTCTGTATCGAAGCGGCCGACACTTCCTCTGGTAAAAGGAATATCGTATTCCAAGCCAGGACGGCCAGAGAAGTCGATAACAACACGCGACAATGCCTCATCTAGAGGAACATAGGCATGGCCATAACGACGAATGCCTTTCTTATCGCCCACAGCTTTAGAGAATGCCTGGCCTAGTGTAATACCCAAATCTTCAACGGTATGGTGATCGTCTATGTGCAAGTCGCCTTTACAGTGCGCATCGATATCAATCATGCCATGACGACAAATCTGATCCATCATATGCTCTAAAAAAGGCACGCCAGTATCAAATTTAGCCTCACCCGTTCCATCAAGATTCACAGAAACTTTTATCTGTGTTTCCAGAGTATTACGTTCTACTTGGGCTTTTCTCTCAGCCATTTACTTCTCCGAAAATAAAATAATAAATAGATAAATTAGATAGCCTTATTTATCCACAGCACAAAAGGTCTAAGCCAATGCGCCTTTCAGGTTGTCGATATACTCATCAACCATTGCACTAAATTCATGCTTAACAACCGGGCTAATTGCTAACTTAAGCAGGCCTGGTAAAGGCAAAGTCAATTGCGCAGAAGTCGTTAATTTCAAGTTAGTTACGCCGTCACCTTCGGTTATTTCCCACTTACCTGATACAACGCCATTACCCTCACCCTTAACAGGAGTCCAAGTAACTTCACATGCGGCTTCGTCAGCAGAATACTTACAGGCATAAACAGTCTGGATTGCATGATCACCCAAGCCTACCTTTTCCATTTCCCAAAGAAAGGTATTGTCACCTTGATCGGTTAGTGCTTCAACTTTTGGGAAGTGGGCGCCTGAAGCGGGCACATCCGCCAACAATGCAAAAGCAGTGCTTGCATCGGCTTTAACGGTAAACTCGCGATCAATATCAATACTTACTTTAACGGTCATTTCCTACCTCACTATTATTATCACTGGTGGTTTTCTCAGGGTGTATTTCTGTGCGGGCAAGCCTATTAATGAGCGTTCCGATTAGAAATTCGAAAAGCTTCAATGACATAATCCTGCAGACCAGCAATAATAAACACTTCAAAGATAAAAAGCCACGATACCTTGAACAAGAAACCGACTCATTAAGGGCCATATACAGCAATGAACAAATTTCTTAAATTCAGCTTACTTTTGGTTATCGGACTGCCCTTATTAGCAGTGCTAGGTATCGCGCTGTTCATTCAGTTTCAAGATGCAAATCGCTTCAAACCTACGATTGAGCAGCAAGCTATAGAACAAGCCGGAATAAACTTATCGATAGACGGGTCCCTAACCTGGTCTTTGTACCCACTCGGCATTGATATCAACGATATGCAAATCAGTGATCAGCATGGACAAGCGTTTGCATCTATTAAGAGAATACTGGCGCAGGTAGACCTATTTTCTTTACTCAAGGGTTCACCCAGCGTTCACACCCTGCTTCTCGATAGTGCAAAAATATCGCTATTTGAAGACGAGCAAGGAAAAGCCAATTGGCTTAATATTCTACCAACACAAGAAACAGCGGCACTGGAAAAAGACACCTCGGAAACGAAAGCAAAAGATTCAAATCAAGACTCAAAAAACCAGAAGACTTCTGAGCTTTCGTTTTTACTCAGCCAGCTAAGCATATCTAACCTAAACATTGCTTATACATCAGAGCTCAAAAACCAAAGCATTAAACTTTCACCTGCGAGTATTCAGGTTTCAAACATAGCACCAAACAAAGATGTACCCTTCGACGTAGACTTCACCTTCGAAGACACCATAGAAAAACTAACACTCAATTCTAATATTATTGGCCTTATCGAGTTTTCACCTGACTTTTCAAAAATTACGGTAAAAGAACTCAAGAGTAATTTTGAAGCGAATGGCGCCTTCTCTCAGTTCGAAGTAATTAATGCAAGTCTCGACAGCAAATTCACTGTGAACACCAGTAAAGAAGAAATAGTGGTTGAGGAGCTTTTCCTCATACTCGAGGAACTCAAGCTTGATAGTCAGTTAAGCCTTACAAACTACTTAGAATCACCTCACCTTCAAGGGCAAGTCCAAGTCAACAAGTTCAACCCCAAGATTCTAGCCGAGAGATTTGGAATTGCATTACCCACCTTATCTTCACCTGAAGCGCTAAACGCATTTAGCCTTTCGAGTAAGCTCGAATTTAAAGACCAGGCTCTATACTTTCAACAAATCAACACACAAGTAGATAAGAGTTCATGGCAAGGAGACCTTACATTCAATAGCAGTAATCAAGCGTTTGCACTTAGCCTTGTCGGTGACTCAGTTAATATCGATAATTATTTACCCGCCGAAGAGGAAAATAACAACACCCAAGCAAGCGCCAACGATGAAGCACCAACGAACAACCAAACCAACTCAGAGCTTCTGCCACTAGAAACACTGAGACAGCTCGATCTAGACATATCTTTAAAACAACAAAGCTTAATTGCAAACAAAGTCCTGATCGAAAATCTTAATGTCGAATTAGCCGCAAAGAACGGAATCGTCAGCGTAACAAACCTGTCTGCGAAGTCTCATGAAGGCATACTAAACACGAGCGCAAAAATAGATGCGCGTAGCAACAAACCTACTTGGCAAGCCGATACAAAGATATCAAACCTTAACTTAGGCACTCTGATTCAAGCGCTGGAAATTCAAAATGCCGAGGACAGCGCTAGCCTCAGTGGCACTCTCAATTTTAGTGCTGCGCTGACAAGTCGTGGTAACACCTTAAGCGAAGTTCAAAGCAATGCCTTGGCTCAATCCGAATTTGAAGTACTCGACGGTGAAGTTCAAGGCATAAACTTCAAGGCACTAAGCTGCAAAGGATTGGCCCTAATAAATAAAGATTCTATCGATACTAACAACTGGCCAAAAGCCACACCTTTTGATCTGCTTAAAGGCAGCGCCAGTTTGAAAGATGAGATTCTCACGAACAATTTCGAGCTAACAAGCTCCGGATTGGCGATGAGCGCCGAAGGCCCTATCAACCTGAGCGCAACATCGCTAGACATAAAAACCGGCTTACGCGTCATTGGCGACTCTAATGAGCATGCCTGCAGGGTTAATGAAAAGTTCAAAGACATTCCTGTTCCTGTAAGATGCAAAGGAAAATTTGATACGCCTCCAGCTGAGCTATGTAAACTGGACAGCAAACGTTTACTCGATGCGACCAAGCAAGTAGCTGCTAAAGAAGCAAAGCGTAAATTAGATAAAGAACTGGATAGAGCCTTAAACAAACACCTTGGCGACAAAGATGAAATCAAAGATGCTGCCAAGAACCTACTCAAGAAACTATTTTAATGTCCACAGATAAAAGCTCATCAATCTTTGCAAATCGCCTACTAAATTGGTTCGACCAACACGGTCGCAAAAACTTACCCTGGCAAATAGACAAAACACCCTACAGGGTTTGGGTATCTGAAATTATGCTCCAGCAAACCCAGGTCAGCACAGTTATCGACTACTTCAAACGCTTTATGGCAAGCTTTCCTGATGTTAAAAGTTTGGCAGATGCTGACGAAGACAGCGTGCTCGAACATTGGGCCGGTTTAGGCTATTACGCCCGTGCGCGTAATCTACACAAAGCAGCAAAACAAATATCTTATGACCTGGATGGCGTCTTTCCCGAAGATGTTGACGGCTTAAGTGCCCTGCCAGGCATTGGTCGTTCAACTGCTGGCGCTATTCGTAGCATTGCTCACAAACAATATGCCCCGATTCTTGATGGCAACGTAAAACGGGTTTTATGTCGTTATCACGCCATCAAAACCTGGTCTGGCGAAAGAAAAACCGAACAAAAGCTATGGCTACTCGCAGATGAACACACACCGCAAGATCGTGTTGATGACTATACACAAGCCATCATGGATCTTGGCGCAACACTCTGCACACGCAGCAAACCTAAGTGCACAATTTGTCCAATGCAGGAAGATTGCCAGGCAAACAAAGCAGACCTACAACATGCCCTACCGGTTTCAAAACCCAAAAAAAAGATCCCTCAAAAGAAAACCTGGGCACTGCTAATTGAGTCTGATAAGGGAGTCCTACTTGAGAAAAGGCCGCCAAGCGGAATATGGGGTGGTTTATATAGCTTGCCAGAGGCACCACCCTCACTCACGCCACCAGACTTGATTCAATACTGCACCGAGAACTTTGGCATAGAAACAGAACTACTAGAAAGACACCAAAGCATTCACCATACCTTTTCTCATTACAAACTAGAGATACAGCCGGTTAAATTAAAGCTAAAAGCGTCACTACCAGAAGTACGCTCATCAGATAGGCTAAAGTGGATCCAAGAACATCAGCTTTCTAAATTAGGCCTGCCGGCACCAATATCTTCCTACCTTGAAAAGCTAAATTGTGATGATTTATTCAGATTAAATGACTAAGATTGACCCATCACATGCTATTTACTTACCACACGAGATCGAAACATGAGTCGCACTGTTTTTTGCAGAAAGTATCAAAAAGAACTGAAAGGCCTGGATACCCCGACAATGCCAGGAGAAGCGGGCCAAGATATTTTTAACAACATCTCTGAACAAGCCTGGAAAGAATGGCAAAATAAACAAACCATGCTGATTAACGAACGACAGCTCAATATGATGAGCGCCGAAGACCGAAAGTTC
>NZ_LWGE01001799.1:0-5649 GCF_001635315.1 Oleiphilus sp. HI0123 | reverse complement strand
CACCTCGATCATCTTTACACTCGATAATATTTGTATTGGAACTACTGCGACGACTGAAAAGATTACGCCAAGCATTTCTGCGGGTATTAAAGCCAGCGACTTTTGCAGCAGTATACTGTCCTGCTATTGCAAGCTTGTCAGTCATTTCTTGGCAGTGATTTTGGCTTGTTAAAATTGTACCTCGATAGTTGAAATAACTATCGAATGCATAGATGTAAGCGTCAGAATAGGGGCTTCGACCGTCATCGATAGCTTTCTGAGTATAGTCAATTGAATGGTTGTAAGGGGTTTCCGTACTAACCATATTTGACATACTGCCTGAGTTGTCAAGAATAAACAGGACGTTTGGTGTTAATTCGTTAGAAGCACTGGACTCAAATAAAATCTCAGTATCGTCTGCGTGTGCAATATTGGCTGATAGAAGCGTAATAATGCAAGATGCCAAGCCGTGACCTAGTTTGGATTGTAATGATCTCATTGGCCTGCCTCCAAATTAAAGAAACGGAAGTGATGGAGCTCTTTGGTCTTTATGTTGTAACTGATTGCGCCACTTTTGCCATTGAAGGGGGTTAATACATCAAGAGAGGCTTTTTCTTGCCCAATATAGGCTTGAGTTGTTTCAGTGATACGATATTGCTGTAAGTCACAAGAGGCGCAAGCTCGAGCTTCGATGCTTTTTATTTTTCCATCAAGGCCTCGGTTCAATTGAATGGAATCAGTCTCATAGCCTTGAGTGATATGTGTCAAAGGTGGGGGAGTATACCCTTGTTGTAACTTAAGTAGCTGATCTTTTGTAAGTGCTGGCTCACTAGTATGAGCCTGAGCACTAAACAGTACACTAAAGGTTAGGAGCAAGCCTAATGCGTATATTTTTTTCATCATTGCCTCCTGATGGCTATTTCGTTGTTTCGGGCCATCACTCTAAATTCTGTTGTATGCCTTAAGGCATGTATAAGTTTAATGGTACTCAAAACCTTGCCTGATAACCGTTTGTGCACTAGTGGCCTCGACCGCACCTTCTACTAAAGCTTCGAATAGCTCCGGTTTAAGCTCTGTTGAGCTCTCGTCTACGTTTAAGGAGCCCCCTTTAGCGAGCGCTACAACACCCATATATCCGATGCTATAGCTGGATGCAGCTTTTGAGCCAGAAACTGCATAGTTAATACTCGAAGTGTGTTCACCAATAGTGCCGATTCCTATCGCCTCATCTAATTCTGTAGTGTCTTTGTCTATGATGACTTTATTGATCAGTCCACTTACGGCATTTTCTGCTGCTTGAAAAGTCGCGTTGTTGTTTTGTGCATTTGATGCCATTTTTTCCTGCATTATGGAAGAGCTCATTGACGCAACGCCTATAAGGGTCATCAGTAATAAAATAATTAAACTCACAACAAGTACTGCGCCTTTTTGGCGTGCTAAATTAAGAGAGCTTTGATGTTGTAAGGTCTTCATTCTATATACACCTTTTATACGTTTATTTATCGATTTCGTAACTGAATTGTTTGGCTGAACTCACGGCGTAAACGTCTATCTGGCTCATAAGTTACTGTTGAACCGAACTTGCCCTCGGGTTGGATTTCTTCACCGGGCAAAATATAGGTGGCGTCGTCATTATTCGTGAGCACCTCACGGGAACCGCTAACCAGTAGACCTAGCTGAATGCTTTTTACATATTTCATGTCTGTAACATTGTCTGCGGTAACATAACGAAGGCCGCTAATCACTTCACCGTCTGCGGTAACATGCTGAGGGTCGCTATTTAGTTCACCATATAAGATTTGCATGCTGTCGATACCTTCTATTAGCTCTTCAACATCAAACTCAGGGTTTGCCTTGTTTACCATTTTGTCTTTCGCTCGGAATAGGGCATTTATAGGTACGCCGGTTTCAGTTGTTCTGCCTGTGTTTGCCACGAAGTATATGGTTGATTCAAAACCCCTTACTCGAGCATTACGTGTATAAGGACCTATAAAGATGTCATCTGAATTTGTGATAAGACCATGTGATAGGGTAATAGTGGCTGTCGCTTCCGGGTCTTCTGAAATTCGAAACATATCAGCATTGTTGCAGTTAGCAATTACCGCGATATCAAACTGCTCAAACTCCATTTCATTATCGACGAGCACAACATCTTCATCACTCGTTACCATGTCTGCAGAGAGCTCGGCACTGTCAGTAGTTAGTCGCTGAACAACTAATATGTCGCTACCGATCAAAGCTTCTTTAGTAAAGTCTTCATCTTTGAAATAGTCACCGCGGCTGACACCAGTGACAGGGTCGATGTTTGCATCTTGTGCCCATGCTACAGAAGGGACTTCGAAGCCTGAAAGTGCGGTACTAAAAAAATCTGAGGTTGGGGGGTTATGGGCTCTGATCTTGATATATGCTTCTTCAGGGTCTGGGTTCATACAGCCTTGATAGCCTGCCATTCGAATATCTTGAGCAAGAAAGTTAAGTGCATGGCGCCCAGACTCCTGAATACGAGATAATTCACTAATAAATTTATCAGACTCTCGAGCATTAAAATAAATACTCGTAACACCGATGAGTAGCAGGGAACTAATGGTCATAGCGATCATTAGTTCAATTAAACTCAAACCGGCCATTCCTTTTAGCGAAGATAAAGGTTTTGTGTGGCGTGCTGTGAGATCTTGGTTCATTGTCTTCTCCCTTACAGCACTAAACTGACTGAAAAAGTTTGATCAGTGACTTGTTGGTTTTGCTCATCATCATTCCATTGAGATTCTTTCCAGCTAACTTCAATGGTAAAGAAATTGCCTAAACCACGTGCTATTGTACCC
The DNA here is from genome assembly GCF_001635315.1 of Oleiphilus sp. HI0123. Classification (NCBI taxonomy): domain Bacteria; kingdom Pseudomonadati; phylum Pseudomonadota; class Gammaproteobacteria; order Oceanospirillales; family Oleiphilaceae; genus Oleiphilus; species Oleiphilus sp. HI0123. Next base: position 2,848 of record NZ_LWGE01001799.1, on the reverse strand, counting down.
CTCGCATCAGGTAACAAAATTATCGATTCATCGGTTCCGTTTAGTCGCTGGGCCCATTCAAATAAGTCTGTATCTGCACGGTTTTGAGCGGTACAGCCTGCAACACTAGTGCTGCATAAAGGATTGGAAGGTGTTGTTTGACTTGAGTCAAAATCATCATATCTTCCAGCAATTGCTGCGACAGAGTTGGCTCGCATACGATCTGCGATATCATAAACGAGTATGGATGCTTGGGAGCGAAGGTAAGCACTTTGATTGTTACGAAGGCCTTGCATTTGTAAGCTGGCAACACCCAATAACCCAATCGATAGGATGACGATGGTTACTAAGATCTCAATAAGTGTGAAGCCTCGTTGAGTGCTCGGAGCTAGATATTTCATGGTGCCATAAGGGCTTGAATGAGTGTTCGTTATTATGGACATACGATATTTGTCCCCCGGTGGTCGTTAACAATGTTATCGGCCGAACTTTCTTCATCTCTTGCGACTCGAGTATGACCAATTGCGCTCATAACAATAGCATTAGCCTCTGTTACACCGCGTGAGTCACAAATGATAATAGTGCCTGATGAACCAGGAACTCCATTGGAATCAAACTGAATAAAGCCTGCATTGAGAAAACCCAGAGTACGCATTGTGTTGTCGCCAGAAAGCTGTTCGCCGATTCTGAGCAGCTCGTCGTTCGCTGTATCGAGTAGACCGTCACCATCTAGATCCTCGCCTGGATCTAGTATGTTGTTATCGTTTACATCTTCATTGAAATTGTTTAAAACTTGGTCGCCATCTAGATCTGACATGATAAACCAGCCTTCTTCCCAGTTATTAGTGTCGCACGCAGGGGACCCCGTATTGGTGCTTTTACTGGCGCAGAGAGTAATTATACCCCCTGGGCGCTTTGCTGCTTCACTTCGCCCATAGGCTAGCATACCAATGGTCGCATTCGTTTGGGAGGTGATACGGGCGTCTAAAACATTGCCTCTCATACCCGGTACCCCTATGGCAAGTAGGATTCCAAGGATTACAACTGTGACCAACAGTTCAACTAGCGTGAAGCCTTGTATTTTCTGTGGTGTAACAGATGTATTTATAAATGTTTGGGAGTTCGATAATTTTTTCATAATGTCATTAAACAGTTGAGGAGCAGAACTAACAAGCTCAAAGAGACAAGTGGTCGATAGTAATGATAGACGGTAATTCCGGAATTGAAATTGTGCGTTACATCTAATTTTCGGGCTGCTTAAAGCGCCTGAATTTATTGCAAGATATAGTCTTTTACGTCTACACCGTGAGTACCATTCGTAATGCCTTCCTTAATAGCATAGGGTTTACCATGCTTGTCTATCGGGTCTTTAATCAGATTAATTACGTAGGAAGAGCGGAATTTTTTATCGGCTGTCATGACCAGTTCAACTTTAGGGCGCAGACGAGAGTCAGCGTTCGCTGATACGACGATGCCTACTTCACCGTTGGTCATTTCGACCAAAGTACCCGGAGGGTAAATGCCTACCATACGAATAAACGCTTCAACCAGCTCGGAGTCGAAGTGCTTGTCTCGTTCGGCGTAGAGAATTTTTAAAGCATCAAAGGCTGGTGAGCCGTCTTTGTATGAACGGGTACTTGTGATTGCATGATAAACATCGACAATTGATACCATGCGTACAAACTGATGGAGGTAAGCTGCACTTAGTTTTTCTGGGTAGCCCTTGCCGTCGATACGTTCGTGATGAAAGTGTGCTGTATCCTTAATTAGTTTGTTGACGCCTTGTTGTTCGTCTAATAGTTCTTTGCCATACACCGAGTGCTGTTTCATTATGTCATATTCGATGCGTGTTAGACGGCCTGGTTTGTTCAATATGTCGTCTGGTATTTTAGTTTTACCAATATCATGTAGCATGCCGCACAGACCGATGGTTTCTAGCTCGTGCTCTTTTAATCCAATGAAACGCCCGAAGGCAATTGCTAATATACCGACGCGCAACGAATGCTCTGCTGTATACTTGTGCTGTTCTTTTACCTGTGTAAGCCATAGTAGGGCGTTAGCATTATTTAGAATGCTGCTGACGCAAGATTGAATCGCTTTACGCGAAGCATCCATATCAAATGATTCACCATTGCTCAGGCTTGTTAATACTTCATCGACATGGTCTTTGGTTTTTTCATAGCTTAGTTTGGCTTTGGGTAGTTCATCGTGGATTTCGAGTTCTTCACGAAAACCGGGGTATTGTTTCTCTTCCTTGGCTTCAACGGTGCCTTTACCTGATTCAAGCCAAAACTCTTTTTCAATTTCAATATAAACAAATACACAGTGTTCGCGGAGTAAATCGATGTGGTCTGGTGTCTCGATAGTTAAGCCTTGAAGCAGTACTGGTACTTCAGTCCAGGGTCTGTCTAAACGAGTGACATGCATGCCTATTTCTAATGAATCAGCAGGGAGCTTTACTTCGATAAGAGACTTAGTCTTGTCTTGTGAGGGTGGTGTGTATTCAATCATTTCTTAGTGTGCAAGTTACCAGGAATCACGTTACTAGGAATAAAAATTTATTTATGCTGTTTAATGGAGCTTAGACGCAAAAATAGTATCTGACCAATTTGGATGTATTGAGCTTAGCATTGAAAATTCTGTTTATATCATCCCCAGATATTTACGCTGCTTCGATTTAGGTCTAAGCTCGGTGGGTTGGAATAAGAAATATAAGGCTGTTTTTAATGGTTGTTAATAACGCGATTATCAATATTACAAATTTGCGACTTCGAACTTATATTGGGTTCAATCCTGAGGAACAGGAAAAGCAACAAGATATTATTATTAATGTGGAAGTACATTATCCTGCAAATAAACTGTGCCTGGA
>NZ_LWGE01001798.1:0-646 GCF_001635315.1 Oleiphilus sp. HI0123 | reverse complement strand
ACATCAAAGGATCACTTGCGGCAATACGAGTAAAATCTCTAAAGCCTCCCGCTGCATAACGGAAGATCTCTTGGTTCTGCTCCTCACCGGCAAGCGTATCGACCAACGAAAAGGCTAACAAATGTGGCAAATGGCTAGTCGCAGCAAGGACTTCATCATGCTTCTCAATCGACATTTCAAGCACGGTCGCACCGGCCATACGCCACATAGACCGAACCAGGGACAAAGCAAGATGGTTAGTATTTTTTAAGGGTGTCAATATGACTTTATGGCGCTGATATAAATTTTCATCAGCAGCCATGACTCCACTGCGTTCCGAGCCCGCTATTGGGTGCCCCGGAACGACAAACGAAGGTACCTCACCATAGACTGCTTCAACAGCCTCAAGAAAGCATTTTTTTACGCTACCAACATCGGTAACAACAGCCCCCTCTTTCAATGACACCTTTACTTCACTTAAGACATCTTCAAATGCCTTTACAGGAACCGCCAGCACAACCAAGTCAGCACCTTTCACTGCCGCAGCGATAGATTCAGCAGCCTCATCGATAACTCCTAACTCAACACCAAGCTTAGCCTCACTATGATTTAAGGAGTAACCGCAAGTGTGTGCTGCAAAACCTTCAGTTCTCGCGGCCTTAGCCAA
>NZ_LWGE01001797.1:0-1746 GCF_001635315.1 Oleiphilus sp. HI0123 | reverse complement strand
TAGCGAGTTCGCCGACAGGTTCACCAGCTTGCTCCCGTAACAACAAAAAGTCATAGGCAGCCCTGAATCGTTGCTGTTCAGCGAGGTGGAAAGGCCGCTTGCCGTGAGTCTTAGTGAGTCTGATTTGGTATTCCCATATTTCCTTCATCATTAAGGTGAAGCGCTTGGGTATAGATATATGAGGTAGTTGGCTTTGAAGTGTAAGTTGCCCTGCTTGTTGTAATGCAGGAAATTCGGGAACGCCTTCTTCAATAAGTTGTGACCACAGTCTATCGACTTCAGGCCATAGAAGAGTTGCATACAGAAATGCTGGTGTGACGGGTTTTTCTTGATGAATTCGTTGATCAGTATTTGTTAAGCCTGCCTCGAGCATTTTCTTATAGATAGCACTCTTATCACTGTTTTCCAAGGTATGAGCAATAGCTGGGAACAAGGGCTTAAATAGCCCATAGTCGACTAAGAGGTGAAAAATTTTCAATCCATAGCCAGAGAGAAACAGTTTTAGAATCTCATCGAACAAACGTGCTGCTGCAACGTTGGACAATAGCTGACCGTGCTCTCGTATGGCACCGCTGGTCTCTTCTTCGATATCAAAGTCTAGTTTAGCCGCGAAACGCAAAGCTCTGATCATCCGAACCGGATCTTCCCTATAGCGTGTTTCCGGGTCGCCAATAATGTTGATCAGACCCTGCTTAATATCGTCCAGGCTATCGACATAGTCGTAAATACAAAAGTCTTTAGGGCTGTAATAGAGAGCGTTTATCGTAAAGTCTCTTCGCACAGCATCTTCATCGATACTGCCATATTCATTGTCTCTAAGCAGCATGCCATGCTCTGATTGTTTTTCGTCCTGTTGGTTTACGCTTCCACGGAAGGTAGCAACCTCGATAATCTCGCGGCCAAACAGGATATGGACGAGCTTAAAGCGACGACCAATTAAACGTGAATTCTTAAAAAGAGCATGTACCTCCTCAGGGTGTGCATTGGTCGCAATATCAAAATCTTTAGGATTTTGGCCGAGCAAAATATCCCTGACACCACCACCAACCAGATACGCCTCATAGCCGCTATTATGTAAGCGATGCATAACCTTTAACGCCGATGGGCTAATTTGGCTACGAGAAACGGGATGTTGGTCGCGAGGTATAATGGAAGGAGACAGTCTGGACATGTTTAAACAATCATTGTTGTGGGTTACGAAGTACTAAGACCTTGAGGGGCTCTATCAGCCTTACGTTTTATGAAGCCATACTTTACCATAGACCAAGGCCAAGAGTTTATCTAAAGAGAAAACTGTACCAGAAAAAGTAGCAACACAAGTAATAATAAGAAAAGAGAGGGGGAATGACTTTGCATGAAAAGATCAAACGCTCTCCGTGATTGACCTTTTCATGCTTAAAAGAGCAGACTCTAAATTTTTTGTTGTTGTGAATCCATGTCTGTGCTTTAGGGCAAAAGCTCACACCTTTGCATGTAAACAGAGCAATTTGAATACTCAGAGCGGTAGCTAAAATAAAGTTATCCGGTTTAGGACTAGTGCCACTTTATGTGTTCTTATTAGTCAGAAACAATAACTCAATTCATTTTTTCGGCCGCTAAAAAGCTAGGCATTCAAAATATTCAGTTTACCCCGCATTTATTATTTTTATCGCTGCGGTTTCTACAATAGAAGCTAACTACTATTTTTATTTTTATTTGTATAACTAATATTGGTTATTTTTATTTTTATGCTAGTAAGAGTAGCAT
>NZ_LWGE01001796.1:0-726 GCF_001635315.1 Oleiphilus sp. HI0123 | reverse complement strand
GGAAGTTCACCTACCTAAGCAACGAGAAAATAAAAAACATTCTTCTCGTAATAAAGGACGCACCCATTCAAGCAAAAAGAAGCATCCACACAGAAAAAAACCTAGTTAGCACCAGTGCGATACGGCACATAAATAAACTAAACACCACTTCAAAGCTAATTTGCTAAGCATATAGGCAAGATTTTTGGCTTATAAAAATTTAGGTGCTATCATTCGAGCCATAATAAGCAATAATAAATCATAGACTTACTAACCACGCTTTTTCTAACGAGTCGACTAAATCGCTCACCAAGAAATAGTATAAAAAGACTTTCATTATTAATGGAGAGCCCATCATGGCAATTGAATTACCAGCACTTCCCTATGCAATTGACGCACTAGCGCCACATATTTCTCAAGAAACTCTAGAGTTTCACCATGGCAAGCACCATAAAACTTACGTTGATAAGTTGAATGCTGCGATCCCTGGAACCGAGTTTGAAGGCAAGTCCCTTGAAGACATCATCAAATCTTCAAGCGGCCCAGTATTTAACAATGCAGCCCAGATCTGGAACCACACTTTCTACTGGAATTGCCTAAGCCCAAATGGCGGCGGCGAGCCAACTGGCGCAGTAGCCGAGGCTATCAATGCAGCATTTGGATCTTTCGCTGACTTCCAAGCTCAGTTCAACGACAAAGCTGTTAACAACTTTGGCTCTAGCTGGACTTGGTTAGTTAAGAATGCAG
>NZ_LWGE01001795.1:0-802 GCF_001635315.1 Oleiphilus sp. HI0123 | reverse complement strand
GTGCGAGTCTTGGTGTTAAGGCTCGGGTAGACATAATCAACCTGGCCCTGCCACTCTCGCCCTGGCGAATAACCCAACTGCATCTGGACCTGATCGCCGACCTGCACCAGGGAAGCCTGTCGCTCAAAGACTTCACCAATCACCCAAATATGTTCCAGCTGACCGATGGCCATGATTTCCATGCCGGGTTTTACAAACATGCCTTCGCGCGCCATGAGGTTATCCAGCACACCCGATTGCGGCGCTGTAACGGTGATGGTCTGGCTCACCTTGCCGGATTTCCTCAGGCGGTTGATTTCTGATTTTGGCACCTGCAGGGATGCCAGGCGCTCCTTGGCGGCTTCAATCAGCGTGGCGTTATTGCGTTTTAGTGCCAAGAGTAATTCCTCCTGTGCATTAACCAGGGTCGGTGAGTAAAGCGCATAGAGAGATGCACCCTTCTGCACCGGATCGCCAGAAGCTTTGACGTAGAGTTTTTCAACCCAGCCCTCTACCCGCGGATGAATATGTATCAAGCGATCTTCATCGTATTGCACATAACCCACGGTATTGACGGAAACGTCCATCTGGCCGCGGGTAACGGGTGCCGTGCGTACGCCAAGGTTATTGACCACATCCGGCGATATGGTGACTGTGCCAATCTCCTCATCACCGCCGGCTTCTTCATACACCGGAATCAGATCCATCCCCATCGGAGATTTTCCGGGCTTGTCGCGTTTGTAATTGGGGTCCATCGGCGCGACCCAATAGAGCGGTTCTTTTTTGGCTGTCGCCTTACCGCCCTCTCCCGTGTCTTGCATGC
>NZ_LWGE01001794.1:0-1955 GCF_001635315.1 Oleiphilus sp. HI0123 | reverse complement strand
GCTGGAACAACCGCCACTTGATAGTGTTGTGCCAGTTGCTGATAAGCCGGGTTTATATCTGGTTCGTAACGATGTGTTTTGCGCACCGCACTTCTCAAATTATCCGGCACGACTAGTTCAGGTACACCGCCGAGGAACTCGAAAGTCTGTACATGGGCATTCAACCAGTCTTCCTGGTTCTGGCTCCAACTAGCACAAGCAAAGGTGTAGTTGGATGCCCCCATCACAGCGACAAAAATTTGGGCTTGCCTGACTTCGCCGGTATCTGGGTTCACCACCGGCATTGTAGGACCACAGTAATCGACAAAGAGTTTTTCACCTGCACGATGAATCTGACGCATGCTACGTTTCTGGCAACCCAGCCATTCAAGATAACGATGACAGAACTGAGCATAACTGTAACCGTTATCAGGATTTTGCTGCCGATATTCTTGCCACAATAACTGTTTGGTTACAGTTTTTTGTTTGAGGTCCTGGTGGACTTGCGGGAAGTCTGGCTCAACAAAACGCCTTTGACCCGTCGCAGCTTGGCTAGGGAACAGCATTCGAGCGAGATCTCGCTCAGCCATTTCCTCGGGAACTGGCCAGCTTAGGCCTGCTTGATCAGCTCGCTTGAGGTAATCGACGACCGTTCCGTAACCAATATTAAGTGCTTGAGCTATCCCTCGATAGCTTAATCCGGCCTCATGACGAAGCCGTAAAATGTCTTTGATTTTACGCATTGATAACCTTTTTTTGGCCACTGCTATTACTCCTCGCCGGAAAAAGGCTAAGAGACTAGCAGATTGTTAGTTAAGTCAACGCGTTAGGAGTGATTCTGGAAATATCTGATCATCAATTCTGGTATCTGATCACTGATTCTGGAAATCCAGAAAAAGTGATCGAATAAAACCAGAATCAATGGTCGAAAAGTTCCAGAAATGATGATCGGTTAAAACCAGAATGAGTGATCGGAATGGGCCAGAATATGCAATTGACCAGAGATCGGATTCCCACTCTGCCTTATAATACTAATTTCACAATAGTAACCTTGCCCAGAACTGTTAACCAACTCTTCATAAAAGGCTACCAATTCGGAATTAAGAGCGATAGCAGTGGCCGTTCCCCCACCCCCCTTCCACCCAGAAGACTCTACTCTAAGAAACTCCTGATATAAGCTTGGAAGCTTTCCTTTATCTTTTGAGGTTTCTATCTCAATATCTTGCGTAATAGCGAATTTCTTCGATGCCTTTCTAAGGTTATTTCTAAAGTTTTTGGAAATACAATCCTCACTAGATCTTCGCTGAGTCAAATCCAAGTAATCACATCCCGCTCGATCGCCCACACATGCACCTAAACGCCTCAACAATGCACTCTCAGATATCAGAGACTTCTTCTGTACGGCTGGCGCATAAAAACAGTCGTAACCCACTAACAACTCCGTCAGAAGAGTTAGCATGTCTACAGAAGTTAAATCAGAAACTCGAGACACTGAAGTAATTCCAGAGAATTGAGAGTGGTCATGAAATGGTAGAGATAACGCCTTCAATGAAACACCTAAAAGAGAAAGCCTAGTCTCTACAACCGGTATCACGTGTGAAACTTCACCATGCACTTTAATCACAACATAAAAAAAACTCCCGCCCTCCTCCGAAAGATGTTTGCGGTAGCTTTCATTCCATACCAAAAAGTTGTGAGGCCACTTTTCAGTACCTTCTGACTCCCAAGAACGCCAGCAATCTGCCAGCTCCCTAATTTCACTTTCTGTTTTTGCAGTAGTTAAAGTGTACATAGAATAATAAATAACCTAGGTGTAAAAAAATAAAAGTATTGACATCCCCCTGTGTCAGGATAGTTGTCGCCTCTGTTAATTTTTAATAATTGAATAGGAGGCGGTAAGAGAATATGAGTGAAGCATTATTCAAAAGAGTTTAAAGAAGCCATTGTTAAGAAGTGGCTTGAAAGTGGGTTATCAT
>NZ_LWGE01001793.1:0-1913 GCF_001635315.1 Oleiphilus sp. HI0123 | reverse complement strand
TCCTGATGGCTTTGCCTTTGGTGAGACGGCTTTCCAGGTCTTTATCCTGAATGCTTCTCGTCGTTTGATGACAGACCGTTTCTATACTGAAAGCTATACACCTGAAGTGTACACGCAAGAAGGTATCGACTGGGTAGAAAATAACACCATGGTTGACGTGATTCGTCGTCACTTCCCCGAGCTAGAGTTAAGCTTAACGGGTGTAGATAATGCCTTTAAACCATGGGGTTTGAAGATTCCAGATAACTACAAAGAGTGGTCAGCTTGTGATAAAGAGCAGCTCTTATGGACGAACGGTGCAATGCGTACTGAATATGATGCAGGAGAGCGTCCAGGGTTAACTGATATCGATATTGGTGGCCTGATTAATACGGTACTTTGGGAAAAAGTAAATCGTAAGGACGATGTCGCGCCACTCGGTTATGAAAAGCCAATCCATGCTCACGCAGCTATGGCGACCACTACTTTTGAACCTGCTTCTGGCCACCCTTATACAGGTGTCTTCAAAGGTGCAGAGTGTGGCTTATTGCGCCTGTCAGTCACGGGTGACCCAAATGACCGTGGCTTTGCTCCAGGCTTAGCATGGAAAGTGTTCGTTGACGGTAGAAACTCACGCAATGTCTCGGCGTTATACACCTTATCAGGCCAAGGTGGTAACCATGATTTCTTTGCAAATGAGTTGTCGCAGTACGTTGACAAGGAAGTGAACGAAACTTTGGGTACCACAGCCTTGTTCTCACTAGTTTCGACTAAGCCAACCACGCTTTCTGTAGAGAAGATGGCGAAGGTTCGCGCAGATGGCACCAAAGAAAGCAGCGTTGTTACGCCGACGCAGGTTTACTTTGTTCCGCGCCCAGAAGTGAAGGGCTTGTTCTCAAGTGCTTCTCATGACTTCCGTGACGACTTGGAAAGCTTACCAGAAGGTACGCCTATCTATGACGTCTACGCAACGAGCGAGAAAATTCGCACTTCTATCTTCCCGTATTTTCATAAGAAGTATGCGAAATCTCGTCGTGATAGTGCTAAGAAAGTTGGTACGATTCGCCTAAGTTCTGAGTTTATCAGCTCGGCCTTTGGTGACGGTGGTGTTTTCTTCAACCACCAGCGTGTAGAGGATCAATAAGTAAGGATTTCAACTTAGCCTAACCCTTGTATTTATCAATCTGTACTTTGGTAAATAACATATTGGCTGTTCTAGAGCAGGAGGATCAGTCAAAATGAAGGGAGTTGTGCCCCGGAGTCTTTCGAGACTTCGGGGCTTTTTTTATACTTCTAGTCTGAGAAGCCCTACTGAAGGAGGGGAGTGCTTGGTTGGTCTGACGCTGTCACCTACCACTTTGCAGTGGCCAGTAATTGAGTTAATGCCTGCAGACCTTTGCCTTTATTGCTGAGTTTCCATGCCATAAAGCATTCATGATTATTTACCTTAGCAAGCTTAAGCTCCTTCAGCTTGCCACTCTCAATGGCTTGGTGAATACGTTTTCGCGGCAAGTGACCAATACCTATACCTGCTAATATGGCTTCGACCTTTTGATCCATGGTTTGTACATAAAAGGTTTTCCCTGCATCTGTGAGCCCGGCGCTGCGCGACACCTCCAGTATTGAGGTGTCATGGGTAACAACGCGTCTTAACTTAGGCAGTATTTCGGTGAGCCTCTGTGTATCTAAGGCGAGTTCAGCAAGTTGATGGGACGTGGCAATAACCGGTATTAGGTCGGTGTCTGTTAGTGGAATTGCGCGGAAGCCTTTTTGTAATGGTACCGGTCCTGGCGCGCCGACAAGGAGTTCTACGCGGTCTTGCTCAAGTGCTTCCCAGCCGCCGTTAAGTACGCACTCAATTAGATCAACTTCTACATTTTCGTGTTCGGCCAGAAAGTCAGACAGCACATCATATAGTACAGGTTGATTCAGCG
>NZ_LWGE01001792.1:0-1375 GCF_001635315.1 Oleiphilus sp. HI0123 | reverse complement strand
GTTCAACAGAAGAGCTACAATGGGACCTTGATTACCTTCTACAATTTTGGGAATCAATTACCAGCGCTTCTGAAAGCCGCCCCGCTCCTTTCCTCATATACCAGGAAAGCAATGTCATCATCCGTGCTATTCGCGATTACTTGCGCCAGGACATTGGCGAAGTACTTGTTGACGCACCGCTTGTGTTTGAAGATGTTCTAAATTTCGTTCGTTCAGTTATGCCTGCTTATGAAAGCAAGATCAAACTCTACCAAGACGAAACGCCATTATTCAGCCGTTATCAGATCGAAGCTCAAATCGAGACAGCGTTCCAACGCGAAGTAAAACTGCCTTCTGGCGGCTCAATTGTTATCGACCCAACGGAAGCACTTGTTTCAATCGATATCAACTCAGCTCGTGCAACTAAGGGCAGCGACATTGAAGAGACAGCACTTCAAACTAACCTTGAAGCTGCAGAAGAAATTGCTCGCCAGCTTCGTTTACGAGATATGGGTGGTTTGGTTGTTATCGACTTTATCGATATGGGCCCTGCAAAAAATCAACGTGACGTTGAAAACCGCATGCGTAAAGCCCTAGAACTTGACCGCGCACGCGTTCAGGTTGGCAAGATATCTCGTTTCGGGCTCCTTGAAATGTCACGACAGCGTTTACGACCTTCACTAAGTGAGACCCGCGCAGCAGTATGCCCTCGCTGTAGCGGACAAGGTACGATTCGTGACGTTGAATCTTTAGCACTGTCAATCATGCGCCTAATGTATGAAGAAGCCTCTAAAGAGAAAACAGGTTCGGTCCAAGCAGTCCTGCCGGTTCCTGTCGCTACTTTCTTATTAAACGAGAAGCGCCAACAAATTCAGGAGATTGAACGCAGGCAGTCTGTTCGCGTTATCATCATTCCTGACATGGCTATGGATACGCCTCACTATGAGTTACGTAGACTTCGTGAAGACGAAACCAGTGATGATCAAGCTAGTTACAAAATAGAAACAACACAGCCAGAGGAACAAGCAGTTCCAACAGCCGCAGCAAAAGAAGTCGTGCGCGAAGAAGCTGCGGTTAAATCTATTTCACATGCTAGCCCTGCACCTCAAGTTTCAGCGCCTGCAACTGAAGCTGCACCTCAAAAGCAAGCTGAGCAAAGCGAAGAAACTGGCCTAATGAAGCGTTTGAAATCCAAGCTATCGGCAATGTTCAGCGCAGAAGAGAAAGCCTCCTCTGTTGCTAATGAAGCACCTGCTAGAAAGCAGCAGCGCAGCACTCAAGGCAACCGCAGTAACCAGAAGAATAGAAACAAGCAACGAGACTCTCAGTCTGGCGATAACGCTTCAGGCAACAACCGCAACCGTAATAAGTCTGGCCAAAATCGAAATCAACGCGA
>NZ_LWGE01001791.1:0-1177 GCF_001635315.1 Oleiphilus sp. HI0123 | reverse complement strand
TCAGTGTAAAGAAGTTGATTCCTTGTTGGTGAAAGGACTTGGAGACTTGCCTGCACAGCATAATAACAGTTATGCAATACGTACATATTTAGATATGGGAACCTATAACAAATTAAGATCAATTATTTTTTGTGAGACGGAACATTATACAAGGCACTTTAATGACTATAACGCACCGTTTTATCAGTTTTGCCTTCATTGCCCCATCGGTAATGATTAAACGTTTCTGTGAAGTAAAGGGGGGGACATTGATGTCTTTTGATATTGCACAAACAGCTTTGGCTGTGCCAACTGTTTGCAGAGTATTAAGCGATTGGCAATGCTCAGATAAGGTCAAGGCTAACCTAATTGGGTTTGACAGTGAGGAAGAGTTTACGGTGGTAGCGTCAAATCCTAATGGTCACGAATTCACAGCAGAACAAGCAGAGAGAATGAGTCATATTCTAAATATTTATCGATCATTGCATACTCTTTTTAGACAATCTAAACAAGCAGATGAGTGGATCAATAAACCAAACAATGCAAAGCTTTTTGGTGGTCGAGCTGCATTGGACCTTTTGAAAGGCGGTGCTCTGAGCGATCTTGCGCTAGTGTCTAACTACCTAAAGTCGCTTTTCTAAACTCTAGCAAGGGTACTAATTCAGACTAATGATCAAGCTAAACCCTCATAAACTAATCAGACCTCGAGTTGGGCAGAGAGTCTTATTCTGCGGTGATGTTCATGGCGATAAACCTGCGCTTGATAAACAGCTGGCAAAGGTTAGCTTCGTTGAGCGTGAAGACATACTTATATTTACCGGTGACTTAATTGATCGTGGTGATTTTTGCGCAGAGCTGATTGAGTTTGCTAGTTGCACGCCTAATGTTCATAGCGTCCTAGGGAATCATGAGTCACTATTTTTATATGGTTTACATGACCCCCTATGCAGGCATACGCATACGAGTTCAAATGTAGGTGGGCAGTGGATAGAGCGGTACACACAAGGTGAGCTTGAAGATCTAGCTGAACTCATTAAAAGTACAATGAGCATCGCGATTACTGTAGAAACAGATAAGTATAGAATTGGAGTGATACATGCTGCAGCGCCAGATGACTGGCAACAAGTGATGAACCCAGAGACCGTAGATGAAGAGGAATGGTTGTGGAGTCGGAAACAGTTTGAGCAAGCTTCGGTAG
>NZ_LWGE01001790.1:0-1717 GCF_001635315.1 Oleiphilus sp. HI0123 | reverse complement strand
TTTGGTTTGCGTTTAGTTCGCAACTTCTAAACGTAATGAAATCAAAAAAAGCCTCATATGAGGCTTTTTGTATGTATGGGAATAATCCGAAGTAGACAAGGCGGGGCCGCCTACAAAAATCTCACACAAACTCATGCTTCCGACGATACTTATGCGCCGGATACGAACCCAATATCCGTACCTCCTTCGCGAAAAAGTTCAATTCTTCCAAAGCATTCTGAAGCGCTTGCTGACGATAATGTCCATCGACATCAATATGAAAATGACTCGCTTCCATGGTTCCACCATCCATATAGCTCTCAAGCTTGATCATATTGACACCGTTGGTGGCAAAACCACCGAGAGCCTTATACAAAGCCGCCGGTATATTTCTGACCGAAAACAACAAGCTCGAAATATAATGCTGCTTCGGATCATAGTCGGCATCAATAGCTTGCTTAGCCAAAACAATAAAGCGCGTCGTGTTGCCGCCCACATCCTGAAAGCTCTCTGCGATCACATCTAGCCCATACAGCTCTGCCGCCAAAGTAGAAGCTATCGCGCCATGGCTACCGTAAACCGATTGCGCATCTTTCTTAGACGCCAAGTCCTTAGCAGACAAAGCCGTATCCATCGCCACTAAAGGGGTGATCTTTAAAGCTTCCAAACGATGAAAGCACTGCGCCAAAGCTTGAGGATGAGAAGACACTGTCTTAATCGCCTCAAGTTGAGTTCCGGGTAGGGCAAGCAAGCAATGATTCACCGGCTCAAAGTGCTCGGCAATAATGCTCAAATGCGTATTGGGTAATAAACGATAAATCTCCTCAACACGCCCGGCGGTCGAATTCTCAAGCGGGATCATCGCATAGTCAGCCTGGCCTTGTTCCACCAGCTGAATAGCGCTTTGAAAGTTCTCGCAAGCGAGGGCACGATGATCAGGAAAGACCTTCTTACAGGCCAAGTGCGAATAAGCACCCTCAATTCCCTGATAAGCAACAGTAATCTGTGTAGGAGTGTTCATGGTAATAACTGCTTGTATAAATTCGAATGCTGGGATTATAAAGAATAATCAGAGCTAGTGTATCTTTTTCAACGGAGTCAGACTCGATTGAAAACCAATCGAGTCTGACTCCGTTGAAAAGAAGCTGCTGAAAAGTTAGTGTAGATTTAGTGTTCAACGCCAGAAGACAGGGAGGTCAATATGGCGAGATTACCCCGGTTTGTGATTCCAGGCCATCCGCAGCGCGTGATTATTAGAGGTAATAACCGTGAAGCGATTTTTCATCAAAATGACGATTATTTGTTCTATCTAGATAAACTGAATGACGCGTGTCGAGCATACTCTTGTGAAGTACATGCTTATGTCTTGATGACCAATCACGTACATTTGCTGATTACACCTCAAGTGGAAGACGGCATATCAAAAACAATACAGAATATTGGGCGTTACTATGTTCAGTACTTTAATAAAAAGTACCGCCGAACGGGTACGTTGTGGGAAGGGCGTTATAAAGCGTCTCTTATTGACTCAGCTCTCTATTTACTAACTTGCTATCGATATATCGAGCTAAATCCTGTTCGGGCCAATATGGTGGCCCACCCATCTAATTACCCTTGGTCTAGTTATCGTGTTAATGCTTTGGGAGCACAAAGCGAGCTAATCTCACCTCATTTCGAATACTTGTCTTTATCCGTATCGCCAGAAAAAAGACGGTCGATATATCGTTCTCTATTTACG
>NZ_LWGE01001789.1:0-1527 GCF_001635315.1 Oleiphilus sp. HI0123 | reverse complement strand
CCTGAGCTAAGTGGCGTGCGTGATGTAACAGATCACTCCGTTACGGATAATGCTTATTATAAATAAGCGAACTCTGGTATCAGAATAGCGCTCTTAGAGCTTAGGTTCTAGGTACAACTAGTTAGTCGTTCTAAAAAAGGAAGGTCAATGATCTTCCTTTTTTTATGCTTGATTGTGGCTCAGGTTAGGATCATTTCGCTGTATTCACATGCTATTTCGTATACTATGGCCCGACTTACATCTTAATTTTTAATATTATCTTCATAATAATTTTAATAACACTATGCAGCCTGATTACGATACTCAACTAACCAACAAGAAATCCGAATTTAGCATCAAAGTCCTGATGCAAAAAATCCTTTCCTACTCAATTCTATGTCTTTTGTTCGTAACGATTATTTCGGGCACTAGTGAGAATATGCATGCACAGATGCTTAAGCTTGGCAGCTATTTTTGGGAGGACTACTTTATTCTTCGGGGTGATGAGCCCACTGCAGACTGTGAATATCAGTTTGATATCGAAGCCAGGTTGGATGAATTAGAACAAGAGCACCTTGCAGAAAATGAAGACTTCGATTTATTTGCGACTGAGTTTGATCGTGATTCAGCTCGTAATTCCTTAGCTAGCCAAATCAGGCTATGCCAGAAGCAGCATGCTGATGCCCAGACCTATCGAGCTCAAATGAATGTTTGGGTTCGTACTTTTAAAGATCTTGAGCACACCTTTGCTCAAGTTAGTTTGCTTGCTATTGAGAATCAAAAACTTACTTTGATATTGCTGCTGGCACTGTCTGCGTTTATCACAACATGGAAGCGTAATCATATTGCGTTTAGGTCGATTCATAGTCGAATGGATCACTACGTTTCGAATGTAGGGCAGTTGTTTGCCAATGCCTGTCTTGGGTTGTCTACCGTCGCGTTTTACCAAGGCTCTTACGCATCGGGGACTGAGGTTACCAACCCTGAGTTAATGATTATCCTTATGCTCGGGTGTTTTAGCTTATGCGGTCTGAATCTATATCAGTTACTCAATCCATCGCCAGATCTTGAGCCTGGAGGTAAACCCTGGCTTGCCTTTATAGCGATACCTATTCATAGTATTATGCTGTTAGCAGCGATCTTTCAGTTTTTTATTGTTGAGTCGCACTATCCAGGTATTGCTATCTATTTTACTCAAATCTTTCAGCTAACTAATCTTCATTTAGCAATTGGTCTTTATATTCTGGTTGGTATGCTGCTTAAAGAAACGCTTCTTGGTGCAAAATTGTTTGAGGTGTTTAAACCTTGGCACCTGCCGCCTGAATTGCTTGCATTTGTTGCTATCGCATTGATGGCATTCCCGACTGCTTATACCGGTGCTTCGGGCATTATCATTATTGCGATGGGCGCGGTTGTTTATCAAGAGATGAGGCGAGTAGGGACTCGTCGTCAGTTGTCGCTTGCCGTGACAGCAATGACGGGTTCAGGTGTTGTGCTAAGGCCTTGTTTGCTTGTAGTTGGTATTGCAATACTTAATAAAGAAGTTGT
>NZ_LWGE01001788.1:0-8517 GCF_001635315.1 Oleiphilus sp. HI0123 | reverse complement strand
TGATATCCACTCTATCTCATTCGGCGATACTGGTGAGTCAATCGGTCAGTTGTTTATTACTGATATGGAGTCGACTACAAACTGGATTATCTCTGCTCACGATTAATTTTTTGTTTGTTGTCTAAAAAGCTCTCGATTATGTCGAGAGCTTTTTTTTGACCTGAGAAAGCTGGTTTGACTTATTTAGAGTCTAGCTGCGCTTTGGAATTCGTATAACTTTGCTTTCAGATGCGATGCATTGCCAGGTTCGATTTTTCTTATCGATGAATACCCAAAGGTAGCCAAGACCGAATGCGGCAATGGAAACTCCGGCGACAAAGAACCTGACAAGGGCTTGGTTCCAGCTGATTGATGTGTTGTCCTCATTTTGTATGCGTAAATGCCAAACCTGCATTCCAAGGGTTTGTCCGGTTTTAGTCCAGAAATAACCAAAAAACAGAAATAGGGAAATAAAAAGCGTTGAGGATAGTAGTGGGTCCTTAAGCGATTGGCCTGACTCATTAATTTGCTTGTACTCTTCGGCACCAATAAGGCTATGGCTAATCGCCATATAGATCATGGTGATGGTCATGGTGAGAGCTATGCATAAGATACTGTCATAAAAAAACGCAAGAAGTCGCCGAAGGAGTGTGGCGGGCATGTATTGGTCGCTTGGTTCGGGGAATTTATTCATAGTAATCGCATTAAGTTGGTGAATTGCGTGGAATATAACAGATTCTTGCTTTAGATGTCTTTTCTATAAAAGAATGCCTAAAGAAAATCTTTTTGCGGACGGTAATAGCTATGAGGTCAACCGGATTTTAGAGGGTTTTGTATGAACGCATTAGATAACATTGACAAGCTAAACGATGGTGGGCTGTCGCGGCACCGCTCGCTAGATGCCAGTAAGATAGCTGAAAGCACTGGCTCTGCAAAGCTAAGTGCAAGTATGCAAACAAGCGTTGAAACTCAGCTTTTAGAAGCCGGTACCGATAGTGGAAGGAGAATTTTCTCCCGCTCGATAGAGACAAACTTTAGTTTCAATATTACTATCGAAAAACCTCAGTTTGAGTTTAAAGTGCCTTCTCCATCAGATGTGGCTCATACTGTGCTCGGTTTTGTCGAACGCCGAATTGAAAGCGAGCTCAGAAACGGGGCGGATGAGTCGAGAATTGGTGACTTATTAAGTCAGGCTCGAAAAGGGATTGAGGCGGGCTTTTCATCCGCTAAAGAAGATATCAGCGCATTGGGTTTGATGGATGAAAAGCTTGAGGAGGAAATAGCTCAGTCTCGACATTTGGTTGATGAGGGGGTAGATGATATTGAAGGAAAACATCTGAGTGCTGCAGATGGCTTAGCTGAAGGGAGCAAGCAGAGCGCTAGAAATGAAGTTGCGGCTTCGACTAACACTCCTGTAGATACTGAGGCTAAAACCTCCCAGCAAGCTTTAAATGTTTACGAGTTTTTTACGCCAGAGAAAGTCAATGAACAACAGCTTAAGCCAGAGTCTTTCGAGGCTGTTTCCAAGTACAAATATGCAAGTCATGATAGTACCGAGTTTTCCTTAACGACCAGGGATGGCGATAAAGTCTCGATTCGTTTGAGTGATACATTTGCCTCTATTTACCAGTCTTCGGGAAACTCTCTAGGCGTGGCTGTGTCCGGCGATAAGTCGTTTGAATATAGTGTCGAAGGGGAGCTGGATGAATCGGAGCTTACGGCAATTAACGAGCTATTGTCGCAGCTAGGTAATGTAACGGAATTATTTTTTCAAGACCGCTTTCAGGATGCATTTGAATCAGCGATGAGTGTAGGGTTTGATTCCAGCGAAATTGCATCCTTTTCCTTAGACTTGTCCAAGACTGTAGCGGAAGAGTTAAGAACTTATGGTGCACCTTCTAGTTCACAAGAAGGTCGAACGAATGACTTATCAAACCTAAAGCGGTATCAACCTATTGTAGATATGGTTAATCACTTTAATCAGATGAATGATTCAATGGGAGTGTTTGAATCTCCGCGCGACTCAATGGTCAGCTTGATTCGTGAAACGCTTGAAAGAGTGAAAGATATGATGAGTGAATTAAGTGAAAATAGCGCTGACGCTGATAAGTCTATGATTCCAGTAGATAAGGTAACTGTTTCCCACTTTATCGAATTTAGTGAGTACTTATTGTCTGAATGATTTTAGAGGTGGCTTCCTAGGTTAAAATAAATTCTAGCCTCGGTAACGGGGCCTAAGTAGCTGTTATGTCTACGTAGATGGTTAGCTTCTGTCCTGGCTGTAGATATTTTTTCTTGTTTAGCTTGTTCCAGCTTACTAGGTCATTAATCGTTACGCTGAACTTACTTGCGATGCGAGCGAGCGAGTCACCTTTTCTTACTCGATAGCCAATCTTTCTGATCATTTGCCTTTTATCTCTAAAAGACGGTAGCGGCATGCTTGCTTTACCTACATCCTTAAGTGACCAGATAATTAATTCCTGACCTGGCTTAATCGGGTCAGTGGGTGCCATGCCGTTCCACTTGGCTAGAGAGCGAACGCCTACTTTGTGAGCTCTGGAAATATCCCACATGGTATCTCCAGAGCGTACTTTATAACGTAGTTTCTTGCTGCCTTGGCTTCCGGATATTTTGTCTTGCTTGCGCTTGAGTCGATTATGCTGGCTTAAGTTGTAATAAGCTTTACCTTCAGATGCAACAGGGATAAGTAATTTTTGTTTCTCTCTGATCGTGTTAGAGCGCAGCTGATTGACTTGCTTAATCAAGGCTGGAGTTGTGTTGAATTTCTTTGCTATGCGAATTAAGGAGTCACCGCGTTTTATACTGTAGCGAGTCCAGTTGAGCCTCTTTTCTGGAGGTAGCTCAGTCAGCGCGGCTTTAAACTGTTTGGCGCTCTCAATAGGTACCAATAAACGATGAGGCCCCATGGGGGCGCTAGCCCACTGATTGAATCCTGGGTTGAGTTTATATATTTCCTTTATATCGATGCCGGCCAGGGTAGCTGCCTGGGCAAGATCGATCTGCCCGCCAGTTTGAACTGTCTCAAAGTACGGTTTATCAGCGATTTTCGGGAATTGAATGTTGTATTTTTCAGGCGACTTTACAATCTTGGCAAGAGCAAGCAGTTTAGGGACGTAAGCGCGGGTTTCTCTTGGAAGCTTCAAAGACCAGAAGTCTTGGGGTTTTCCTAGTTTTTTATTGCGCTTTATCGCCTTACTAACGCGGCCTGAACCAGAGTTGTAAGATGCAAGAGCATGGAGCCAGTTGCCGTCAAATCGTCTACTTAAGTAACTCAGGTATTCGAGAGCTCCTTGAGTCGATGCTAATACGTCACGTCGTCCATCGTACCACCAGTTTTGATGCAAACCATAAATCTTCCCGGTACCTGGAATAAACTGCCATAAGCCTGAAGCACGGCCATGACTGTATGCGAAAGGATCGTAGGCACTCTCGACAAAAGGTAGTAGTGCTAGTTCCATCGGTAGTTTACGTTTCTTAACTTCTTGCACCACATGGTGAAGATAGCGTGAAGAGCGCTTAAAGGTTCGGTCTAGATAATTGGGGTTGTTTACGTACCAGCGTAACTGGCTTTGAATGCGCTTGTTGTCAAGAGTCAGGTCGAGTGTAAAGTGCTTTCGAATATCGTCAAGCAGGTCGCCTTGGTCAGGGTTATGGCTAGGTCTATCACGAAGAAGCTGAAGCTCCTGATTGACTTTCTGTTCCAGCTCATCAGTTGGAGTGATAAAACCGTATTGCTCGTAGTTACGATTCTGCTGTTTGTTATGTTCGGCAGATGCGCTGTCGATAAGCTTATTATTCAGAGCAAAACTACTGAATAGATCTTCATCTGGGCTGCTCAAAAGGCCGCTAACGAAAAACTTTTCTTTTGGCTCCACCGTTTCGTCAAATATTTGAGAGATTAAATAGGGTGGTGCTGTTAGTGCTTCGTTGTCGGAATTACTAGCTGGTGTCGTACTGGTGTGCTCTGGGGAGGGTTGGAGCTTTGCTTTACTAGCAGTTGACGCTTGCTTAATGCCACTTTCTTGAGTATTTGAGATTTGTTCGCTTACTTGAGTGTTTTCCTTGCTCTCAATGTCGGGGGTAGGTTCGCTTTTGTTTGATGTTGTGTTGCTGGAAACTGACGGCACCGAGCTAGGGGGGGCAAGCTGTCCGCGCGACGAATCAAAGCTCGCGCAAGCGTTAATAAGCAAAAGTAGAACTATAAGAGGAAAATGACGCATATCGATTGGGTGGCTATTTTACTGCTGCGAGAAAAGGAACACATTTTGTTAGGCGTTAAGCAAGTTTTCCCGCCCAGTCTATGAAGTAGGGGCTTTAGGGTCAACTGCTTGGAGCTAAATAATTAGTAACAAATTTAACTCTGTAAGTGCTAACCCGTTGTTACTATGGTCAGAACTGATCTTTCGCGAGCCTTGTTGCGGCAAAAATATCTGGCTCACAGCTATTCGTATTGGGGAATAGTTGTTTAACATTCGAAGCTAAGGCTGGATCGTTGCTTCTAAAAAACGGGTTTATCTCCAGTTCTGTTTTTAGTGTGGAGGGGATAGTGGATAAGCCACGCTTACGCAAATCGGTGGCTTCTACTAAGTAGTTTTGTAGTGCCTGGTTGTCTGGCATTAGACTCAGTGCAAAATCTAGATTGGATAATGTATATTCGTGTGCACAGAAGATGCGTGTCGTCTTCGGTAGTAAGCGGATTTTTCCAAGCGAGTTATACATTTGTTCAGCACTGCCTTCGAATAAGCGACCGCAACCACCTGAGAATAGTGTGTCCCCACAAAACAATGCGTCTAGTTGTTCGCAATAGTAGGCATTATGATCAAGCGTATGACCCGGAACGTCGAGGCTTTTGAATTGTAAGCCAAGTAAGCTGATCGCTTCGCCTTCAGACAGTTGCTCATCGATACCTTCAACTTTTGAGTGAGATGAGCCGAAGCTTTTACAGTCATATTGATCTTTAAGTTTTGCCAAGCCTCCCGTGTGATCAGGGTGGTGGTGAGTGATAAGAATTGCTACTAGGTCTAGCCCTTGTGAATTCAAATAATCTTGAGTGTCACTAAATGAGCCAGGATCAACAACGACAGCCTGCATGCTCGCGTCATCATATATACACCAGATATAATTGTCTGAAAAAGCAGGTATGCCATGAACTTTTATCATATGATAACTCTCACTTAGGTTGATTTGTCATAGCTTAGAATGAATACTGGGTAAATTAAAGCTACTTTAGATAGAGTCTGCTTTGTTGCGAGCACGCTGCGGGAGCTTTGCGATGTCAGGGTTACAAGATTTGGATAAAAATGCACAGGCTAACAGTTCTAAACAACAGCAACTGGAACAGTGGTTTCAGAGTGCTTTAGGACGTAGTTTATTAGCTGACCAACGGCGTAATATAGCAAATAAAATACATCGCTTGTTTGGCTATCACCAGGCTGAGATAGGTGTCTCGCATAGGGTGCCAGTAGGTAACCCAAGTAGCTTGGGGCATAAATTTTATGTGTTGCCAGAGTGGGAACCGGACTTACCTGAAAACTCTATTATTTCTTCTTCTGAGGAATTGGCATTAGAAAGCGAAACCCAAGATGTTGTTATCTTGCACCATGCACTAGATTTTTCCAGTGCGCCTCATCAAACCCTGCGAGAGGCAGCCAGGGTGCTCAAGTCTTCTGGTACGATGGTGATAGTTGGGTTTAACCCTCTCAGTACTTGGGGAGTGAGGAGGTTGTTAGGGAGGTCGCAGCAAGCACCCTGGAATAGTTGTTTTATTGGTGGTAAGCGAATCGAAGATTGGTTGAATTTGCTCGATTTTAGGGTGGGAACTACTAAATACCATTACTACGGCCTGCCTTTTAATAATGCAGGTTTATTTAGGCGTTTTTTGTGGCTCGATAAAGTGCTCAATACAAAAGTCCCCCTAGGCGCATACTATTTGATATCGGCACAAAAACAGGTCGGTTCACGAATCAATTCCTACTCAAAATGGCGTCGAGGTGCAAAGGTCGTAGGAATGCCTTTGGCAAGCTCACGGCACACTCGGGTTTTGGAACAAGACTTTTCAGTTTATAACGAGAAAGATAAAGAAGAATGATAGAGATTTATACCGATGGAGCCTGTAAAGGCAACCCTGGACCGGGAGGTTGGGGAGCATTATTAACAAGCGGGAAGCATCAGAAAAAGATTTATGGTGGTGAGCTTGATACAACCAACAATAGAATGGAGCTGCTTGCTGCAATTCGGGCGCTCGAAAGCTTAAAGAAACCTAGTGTTGTTCACTTACATACCGACTCCCAATATATGCGCAAAGGGATGCTTGAGTGGATAAAAGGTTGGAAGAAAAATGGCTGGAAAACTGCAGCCAAAAAGCCAGTAAAGAATGTTGAGCTATGGAAAGCGTTGGATGAGCAAGTCGCAACACATGAGGTAAAATGGTTTTGGGTGAAAGGTCATAGTGGTGATCCAGGTAATGAAATGGCTGACCAGCTTGCCAATCTCGGAGTTGACTCGGTTATTCGAAAAGACAGTATTGGTAAGGTTCATGTGATTGATGGAGTTGAAGGGTGAGGCAGGTCGTACTTGATACAGAAACCACCGGTATAAATCCTCAGCTTGGCCACAGGATAATCGAGATTGGTTGTGTCGAACTGATTGACCGTAAGCTGACAGGAAATCACTACCATGTGTATATCAATCCAGAGCGGGTCGTAGAGCAAGAAGCGATAGATGTCCACGGAATAACGAATGAGTTTCTAGCTGATAAGCCTTTGTTTGCTGATATTGCCCAAGAATTTCTTGAGTATATAAAAGGTTCTGAACTGGTTATCCATAATGCGGCGTTTGACGTTGGCTTTATCAACTACGAATTTAACCTTTTGGTCAACAAGATCCCTCCGGTAGAAAATTACTGTGGTGTATTAGATACACTAGCCATGGCGCGAGAGAAGCATCCGGGGCAAAAGAACAATCTGGATGCTTTATGTAAACGCTACGGTATCAATAATAGTCACCGTGAACTGCACGGGGCTTTATTGGATTCCGAAATACTCGCTGATGTTTATTTATTACTAAGTGGTGGGCAGACTAGCTTGTTGCTAGATAAGGAAAAGACAGATGAAGGTGGCGCCGGAGGTATTCGAAGGTTACCCGGTACACGCAAGCCTCTACCTGTTCTGGCTGCCAATACAGAGGAAGCTGCGTCTCATGAAAAATACCTCGAATCACTTAGAAAGAAATCAGACCAGGTGATTTGGGACTTATAAGTGTTTCATAAGTAGCAGAGCTAGTCTTTGCTAATTACGAAAACACACAGTGCTAAACTTGTTAAGCGTCGGAATTGTGATATAAATTAATAACCAACGATATTTTTTTAAATTGATTTAGAGCATGTTCTGACCATTAACTGAGACGTTATTTGGTTAGAAGTATTAATGCAAGAATTAAAGCGGTTTTATTTTGAAACTTGATAATTACTCTTTGGACCGGAATTAGCTTATGGCCTTGTCATCTACGAGTCTAAGTTCTATTGAACTGGTTCAGCCGGAAATTGAAGCAACAATTCAACACGCAGAGCAAAGCCTGGAACGATTTCAGGAAAATCGCGACAGTGGAGAAGATCTTCAGAACTGCATCGATTACTTGAACCAATTGCGCGGTATCTTTGTGCTGGTAGAGGTACAGGGCTGCGTGCTGCTATGTCAGGAATCTGTTGCCTTAGCGAATGAAGTGCCTGTTGGTGCAAATGACGACAAAAATGGCCTGTTAACAAACCTAAGTAATGCTATTTTTATCTTGCGCCGTTATACCGAATATTTTTGTCAGAAGAAGCTTGATCATCCAGAGCTTCTTTTGCCGATTATCAATGAGCTTCGAATAGCCAGAAAAACCAAACCCTTTCCAGAGTCACACTTTTTTGACTTACCCAGCGATAGGGCATTTGACCCGAGCACTATATTTGGCCTATCGAGTAGTAATAAACTTGGTGACTTTGAACACCACGCTAAGCGCTTCAGGCATATGTATCAGGTTGGTTTGCTTGACATATTGCGTGACCGAAACAAGCAAATAGCGTTGCGGCTAATCTCTCGTGCCTCCAAAGGTGCAATGAAACTATGTGCTGGTGAGCCATTGGCGCAATTTTGGGCCTTAGTGAATATTGTCGCAGACACCTTGCTTGAACAAGATATGAGTACTCATGACCTTCGCAAGCGCTTGTTTATGAAGGTTGAAAAGTACCTTCGTGAGATGGCATTGGTTGGAACTGTGGTGACCAGTAAATCGGCACCGGAGTCTTTGCATAAAGAGCTTATCTACTTGTTAGCAATTAGTGGTTCTTATTCTCAGCAAGTGAATGCAGTACTGGAAGGCTACAAAGTTTCCCTATTGGATTTTGATGAAAAGTCTTTATCGGCAGAAAGCAAGCGGTTGTTTGGCCCGGGTGCAGATGTTCTTAAGTCTTTGTCCAATGCATTGCAAGAAGAGCTAATTCAGCTTAAAGAAAAATTAGATATTCTTGAGCGTGGT
>NZ_LWGE01001787.1:0-591 GCF_001635315.1 Oleiphilus sp. HI0123 | reverse complement strand
ATTTAGTCGCAGACAAAATCCTTGCGGCCGCTAAACTAACTGGCGCTGGCGCCATTCACCCTGGCTATGGCTTCTTGTCTGAAAACTGTGACTTCGCCAACGCTTGCGAAAAGGCCAATATTGAATTTATCGGCCCACCTTCTGCAGCAATCGAGCTTATGGGTAGCAAACGTTTATCAAAGATCGCTATGACCAAGGCCGGTGTGCCTTGTATCCCTGGTTATGAAGGTGCTGATCAAGACATTGAGACACTCCTAAAAGAAGCCCAAACCATCGGCTTCCCTATTATGGTAAAAGCCTCTGCCGGTGGTGGTGGACGTGGTATGCGTCTGGTTTTTGAAGAGAGCGAGCTGGAAGCACAAATCAAAACAGCTAGTTCAGAAGCTGAGAATGCTTTTGGCAGTGGTGAGCTGATTCTTGAGCGTGCCGTGATCAAACCTCGTCATATTGAAATTCAAGTCTTCGCCGACAAGTACGGTAATGCTGTTTATTTTGGTGAACGCGACTGCTCTATCCAGCGTCGCCACCAAAAAGTGGTTGAAGAAGCGCCTTCGCCATTTGTCGACCCTGAACTTCGCCAGCGCATGGGTG
>NZ_LWGE01001786.1:0-723 GCF_001635315.1 Oleiphilus sp. HI0123 | reverse complement strand
AGCTAGTATTCGCATATTCATCCAGTATAACAGGTGCCTCAGAAACCTCTGCTGCACGACCTAATACACGCTTGGCGATAAGCTGATTCATGCTTAAGTTAGCTTGATGGAGCCACATCTGTTTTAGGTGTTCAGCGCTAAGCTCGTTTTCCGCCAAGTGCTCATTGATCATTTTAGCAACGAGTGGAGATACCTCTTTGAATACTTTTCGCCCTTGCTGAACAAATAGCTTATCACTAAAGCCTTCACTGCCGGGAGCACAACGATTCAGGAATCCAAAATTATTACGAATATTATTGGAGAAGGTTGTCTTTAATTTTGCGCTGACAACTTCGAACGAGTCATCACAAGATACTGTGTCAGCTCTCTCTATCACGATTGCGGTACAGACATCACCAAAGATAAAGTGACTATCTCTATCACGAAAATTTAAATGCGCTGTGCAGATTTCCGGGTTTATTAACAATACAGCCCTGGCAGAACCGCACTGAACAGCATTGAGCGCAGCCTGAAGGCCAAATGTGGCCGATGAGCACGCCACATTCATATCATATGCGAAGCCTTCTACACCAAGTTGGCTTTGAACCTCAATTGAGACAGCTGGATAAGCGCGCTGTAGATTCGAGCAAGCGACGATGACGGCATCGATATCAGCGACGGTTTTGTTTGCATTTTTGAGCGCATCTTTGGCTGCTTTAACGGCCATTTCGCATAAGATACTAG
>NZ_LWGE01001785.1:0-930 GCF_001635315.1 Oleiphilus sp. HI0123 | reverse complement strand
CCTGCGTATTTGACATTGTTTAACCTTATACCTTGCTTGTAAAGCTGGCAAAGCGAGAATTATGTCTACACTGAATTAAAGCCTTTCCTGATCTTGAGTAAATTATTGGTGCTTATGGTGGCATAAGTGGCAAATGTTGTAGTTATGACGAAAAGTGCAAGGCGCTCTGTTGCTTGTTTTAGGAAGAAAAAATGAAACCCGAACTCAATACATTTCAAATGCTGAATGCAGCAAAAACAAATCTTTCAAACTTGAATCGCAGCCTATCTTTGGTGGGAGCTGGTTTAGTCATCAGTTTAGCTGCTGGCTGTGCTTCAGTTGATAAGAAGGACAATAGTGCGATGTCTGATAGCTCGGCTGAGCTTAGTGTGGCGGAAGTACAGCCAAGCCAAGAGGAGCTAGCTAGGAACGAGAAAGAAAATGCTGCTAAAGCTGATGAAATGATGAAAAGCCTTAAAGCTCCTGTGGTTGAACCAGGTGCTAAGACTGAACAGCCGGTCAGCAAAGAGGTGAAGCCTACAGTTAAGGAAGTTGTCGCAGAAGTAACGCAGAAGGCCGTTACAGCGGTAGCAGACAAGGGTGTGAAGGTAGCAGTAGAAAAAGAGCCAGCTAAAGCTGAGGTTAAAAAAGTAGCTGCGAAGGTAGAGGAAGCTAAAAAAGATGTTGTTAAAGCGCCTGTTGTGCAAAAGAAAGGCTCTGTTAAGCCCTTAGCAATTAGCGAGAAAGACCTTCCTGCAAACTATGATATTTGGGTGTTAAAGCAGGGTGATACAGCATTAACTCAAGGGCTTGTTATTAGCACGCCAACTTGGGAGATGGGTAAAGAAGGTTATATGTCTCAAATTTGGCTAACCTTTAAAGAAAATGAGATTCACATTAACAGTTCTTCTGATATTGCCAGCGAAGCAAAGAATTTAGGTATTCGTATCG
>NZ_LWGE01001784.1:0-636 GCF_001635315.1 Oleiphilus sp. HI0123 | reverse complement strand
CAGTCGTGAAAAGCTTAGCGATCGCGATGACGTCCTGATAAGAAATAGTCCATACACTCTTACTATCGCTTACAGGATCAAGGTAATGGATGTGTGTTCCGGCATTACCAGCAGGGTGCGGGCCAGAAAACTCTTGCTTTTCTACGCGCGCGATGGGTGGTAGTTCGATGTTAGAACCAGCTTTAGTACAAACAAAAACCTTACCTTCAGTAAGTTTTTCAATAATACTTAAACCTTGACTAAAAGCCTCACCTTCGCCCGACAACACTACTTCAGGATCAGCAGCTAATGGGTTAGTATCAATTGCGGTAACAAATATTGAATTTGGCTGAGCAGTCAACTCAGGCACTTTACTATAAGGCCTAGTTCGAAATGCTGTCCAGACGCCAGATTCAACCAGATTCGATACGACTTGTTCACGAGTAAGACTTCCAAGATCTGAAGCGGAGTATTTTGCAAACTCTACTTTTTCATCACCAGATTTCTCGATTACAATCGACTGGAATACGCGCTTTTCGCCACGATTTACTTCAATAACCGTCCCGCTAGCTGGTGCAGTAAATTTCACACCTTCGGTTTTCTTATCTTCAAAAAGAAGTTGTCCCTTAGCTACCTTGTCACCAACCTGAACAGACA
>NZ_LWGE01001783.1:0-872 GCF_001635315.1 Oleiphilus sp. HI0123 | reverse complement strand
ATTGCTGACTCGCTTTTAGGGGTATTCTTTGAGACGTTGAAATAGCTAGAGGCACACGAACTAAGCAAGCTAGCGAGTATTGTTATTGAAAGTAGCTTGATCATCTTAATTTAACTCCAAATAATCCTGAGAAACATTATCCACTATAGAGGCAATATCGTCTCCAACATCGTCCGAACTCATAAATGGAATCATAGAAAACCCAGCCATTTGATACATATGACTTGAATACAAATGGCTAGACACAATTTGACCATTTTCAAATCGGTTAATTTTTACGAGCACATCGAAATCGGTGCTAATCATAGGTAGAACAAAAACTGACAAGCCACACCAAACTGCAGATAAATACGAAAGGGGATCAAAGTCACGACTTTCATCACCTGCGGTATTATCAACAATAGAAACAATTTCAAGATAACTCTGAGGAAGCTCATCTTTCTCAGAGAGAAATTTTGCTTTTATACCTTTTTTAGAAAAGCTTTCTTGGAGTGCATCTGCAACTAGCGTGTTAACCGTTGAATAGTCAGACCAATTGGCATAACTATTAATCTTAAGAAATACAGAATCACCAGTGTTAAATGTAGTTTGATCACCTTGAACATATTCTTCTTGGAAAGAACTTGAGGAAAAATGAGCGCAAGCTGGTAAAAGAGCAGAACAAACAGCAATGAAAATTAATATTCGTATTTTTTTAATCACTAATACTTCCTTTTGTGGATGATGCCTAAAAATTCTAACGCCTTTAGCTGCGGCGAGCGATAGCGAGTCCAGCCCAAGGCGTCCTTGGGCGATGCAGGCTAAACTTGTTAAGTTTGATCATGATGAGCAAAACTCGAAATATTTTTGCTTTAAGACGGTATTGATAATCT
>NZ_LWGE01001782.1:0-1659 GCF_001635315.1 Oleiphilus sp. HI0123 | reverse complement strand
AATTGGCACATGATACGCAGAGCCGCCTTGTTCGCTATCGAGAATTGTTTAACGTTGCGTTGTCGAAGGGCGTCATACATGAGATTCGTACTTCAGCCAGTTTCTCGATGCCTTTGGGGGATGATCGTTTTAAAGCACAAATCGAAGAAAATCTTAAGAGATCAATTGGCTATTCAAAGATAGGGCGACCTCTCAAGTGCGAATGATTACTAATTGTCACCGACCCCTTTTATACCATAATACAAAGATTGACAATGCTTGTATTTTTGCCTAGCATGAAATTTATAAATTTTTACTCTTGGAGGCCATTATGCATGTGTCCCTGACTGCCGAGCTAGAGTCTCGCGTTAAAGCCAAAGTTGAAAGTGGCTTATACAATAATGCCAGCGAAGTGATTCGTGAAGCATTGCGCTTTATGGATACGCACGAGGACTGGATCCACGAAGTGAAATTGGCTCGTTTACGCGAGCAACTGAAAGTTGGCACCGGCCAGATAGATAGCGGTGAAGGTATTTCTATTAAATCAAAATCCTCTTTAGATTCATTGTTCAATGATATTATGGCTTAAGTTTCATGCCAACACGCCACCTTGTTATAGCCCCTGCTGCGAAAACTGATTTAAAAAACATCTATCAGTACGGGTTGCGGCAATGGGGGAAAACCCAGTCTGATAGCTACCTTGAAAATATAAAAGAACACTTTTGGACTCTCACTGAACAAGCCATGATAGGAGTTGATCGCTCTGAACTTCTAGCTGGCACCAGAAGCCTACCTATTGAGAGCCATACCCTCTTTTACAGGGTTACAGCTGATACGGTGGAGATTATTCGTGCATTACATCGTCGCCAAGATCCTCAGCGGCACCTGACATAGTTCAATATTTAGCTGACAACGGGGTCAGACTCGATTGAAACCATCCTGTTGGAATCTAGCGCGAGCGTTGTGATATTCTTCCCTTAACTTAATTGATAAGGATATCACATGAAAATCCTACACCACGGAGCGGTGAATGGCGTAACGGGTTCGTGTCACGAGCTTCGCATTTCTGATAAAAACAGTTCTGAACAACAAGGTATTCTGATTGATTGCGGATTGTTTCAAGGGGCCGAGACCTCTGGGCAGTCGAGTGAAAGCCAGCTTGAAATCGACTTCCCAGTTTCTCATATTAAAGCGCTTGTCGTGACCCATGTTCATATCGATCATGTCGGGCGCATTCCTTATCTTCTCGCTGCTGGCTTTGAAGGGCCGATATACTGTTCTGAGCCGTCGGCTGTGCTTTTACCACTGGTACTGGAAGATGCGGTGAAGATTGGTTTCACCCGTAATAAGCAGATGATCCGAAAATTTATGTCGGTGCTTAAGCAGCGTATTGTGCCGCTCAAATATGGTGATTTGTATTCAGTCTTTGAAGGTTTAGATATTTGCTTACAGCCAGCAGGTCATATTCTTGGTTCTGCTTATGTTGAGTGTCGTGTGAGTCAAGAGGGTGAAGTGCATCGGCTTGTCTTCTCGGGTGATTTAGGGGCTCCTCATTCTCCTTTGTTAGCCGCGCCAAAGCCTCCCGAAGCATGTGAAACCTTGGTGATTGAAAGCACCTATGGCGATAAGAATCATGAAGATCGACGCTCTCGTCGGCAGCGACTTAAGGCAGTGATCGAG
>NZ_LWGE01001781.1:0-1818 GCF_001635315.1 Oleiphilus sp. HI0123 | reverse complement strand
ATAGGTGCAAACGACAGTCATCGGCACTAATATCGCAATCGGAACTAAAATTATAATCAGGCTTTTGGTGCTCGTTGGGTGCACTTTTGTCATACAAGGCAAAAAGAATTAGGCCTAAAAAAACAAGACAAACAAGCAGCGCACCCGTCACATAATCTTTCAGCTTAGCCACCCGGGGCTCCCGCAGTCGAAGAGCTATCTAAGCTACCCTCTGTCGACGCGGCTCTGTCATTTTCGAACCTTCTCAAAATCTGTTCAATTGCAACCAGTTCATCATTAATCTTTAACTTGTCATGCTTAGAGGCAAAACTAAACTCAACACCGTAATTAAATCGGCTATGGTGCTTTTCTTTATATCGAACAAGCCCTTTAAGCAAAGGCAACTCAACTTCTACATCCTCTTTTAACAACTTTAGGGATAGAACTACTTCGTCCCCTAAGTGATAGACCTCGTCAGTCTGAATCCCCATGCCATAACGACTGAAGTCAAAAGGTACAACAGGTATCCATTCCTTTTTAAAAAGGCTTCGTTTAATGTAAACACTAGATTCCAAACGCAACCAATTATGCCGTTCTGTCCGTCGGCGCTCATTTGCCATTATTATTTTCTCATTGATTTGATAGTTGTATCTTATAGGTTACACGGCGCCCTTCGACCTTAACGCCTTCCACAGAATAAGAACTGCTAACCGGTATATTCCAACTGCCAGGAGCTCCCCCTCCCAGACTTGCCACATTTATCTGATCTATATCGCTTTCAAGATAGACTTCTTTTTCATCTTTAGACAAGACGTCGAAATATTTGTAACCATTTTCTTTTGCTATTTCAGCACAGCGCTTTAGTGCAAAGCCATGAATCGTTTCCCAACTACGATTCGCACTCTCGGTATACTCCACATAAAAAATCCCTTTCCCAGCTTTTAGATCCCTATACCCTGAATTCCCTTCTTCCGCCGCGTGATACACTGCGGCACATGCACTTAACAATACAGACAAAGCAGTAATTGCTATAAACCTTATCTTTTGCATAACAAACCTTGCCTTAATTTTACGTAAAAAGTGTCGAAAGCTAATCATTCAAGTATACAAGAACTACGAATTTTGCCCAAGCGGCCTTTAAGGTCGCAATATGTCAATAAATACCTAAAGAATAATTCTACGCTAGCGCAGCTCTAATATTTATTATCAAACACAATACTTATCAACATTAGTACAACAAACAACAATAATACGATGAACAAAGCTATTTTTGAACATTTCCCGGAACTTAAAAGTGCCTGTCCTTGCTTGAATTTTGCAGACCTTCCTGCACCTATCACAAAATTTGGAGGACCTCCTTCTAATATATGGATAAAAAGAGACGATTTAAGTCACTCAGAATACGGAGGAAATAAAGTTAGGAAGCTTGAGTTCATCCTCGCCGATGCGTTGGAAGCGAACAAGAAGCGTATTTTAACATTTGGAGCAATCGGCAGTAATCATGGCGTTGCGACCACTTATTTTGGCAGTAAGTACAAGCTTTCTACCAACATTATATTATTCGATCAGGCCATATCAGACACCGTTCTTAACAATCTTCGGCTAATGTGGGAACTTGGTGCAAAACTGGACTACAGAAAAACGATCGCTAAAACGGCTTTCCATTTTTATCAACGAAGCTTGTTTGAGAAAAGGCAGACTTATAGCTTGTTCGCAGGAGGCTCAAATGTTGTTGGCTGCCTCGGCTTCGTCAATGCTGCTTTTGAACTGAAAATGCAAATTGATGCTCAGTTAATTCCCGAACCTGACTATCTATACTGTCCTGTGGGTTCTAGCGCA
>NZ_LWGE01001780.1:0-1641 GCF_001635315.1 Oleiphilus sp. HI0123 | reverse complement strand
ACACTTCTTCTTCATGTGTCACCACTAAACCCAGTAAGTGCAGCATTTCTTCCAAGACATGGTCAGGCTTAATTCTCAACCAACGCTCACCCACTTCAATTTTTGTATGGCGGTTACCCAAATGATAACAGGCACGCGAGAAAGTACGCCAGTCTTCACAGCTGGCATGCGCGACAGACTCAACAGCACCTTGAACCTGAATAATTTTTCCGCACTCAGACTTGAGATACTCTCCCACCAATAGAGGCTTGCCACGCTCTAGAAAGACACGTACATCAACACCGTTTTCACTCGTTAATTTAAGCCGTCCTCTATCACGCTGGTCCGAGTCTAGCTTGACGACTTCTGAAACCTCTTCATGACAATGCGTGCCGAGTCTTTCGTATACTTCTAACATAATCTTCCTTTTTTGAAGGCCTTATTTACCCTCGAACTCATCGGCTTCGACCTTGTCGGACTGAAGTCCGACCTACCATGCTAGTACATAGCCTGTAGGTCGGGTTTTAACCCGACTGGTCGGTGCCTAAATAGCGTTTAAAACAATGTGTACAATTGCGCCAATGGCAACTCGTCTGCCGGTTCACAAGTTAGCAACTCACCATCCGCTCTAACTTCATAAGTCTGCGGATCTACGGTGATCTCTGGCTGCCAATCATTCAACACCATGTCTGACTTACGAATAGAGCGCGTATTCTTACAAGCACTCAGGTTTCGGCTAAGACCAAGCGCCTCGCCAATATCGTTCTTCAAAGACGCTTCTGAGACAAAGGTCACTGAGGTTTTCGCCGCTGCTAAACCTTGCGCACCAAACATTGGTCGATAGTGTACTGGCTGAGGTGTTGGAATCGATGCGTTAGGGTCCCCCATGGGTGCTGCAGCGATCATTCCGCCTTTGATAATCGTAGAGGGTTTGATGCCAAAGAAGGCAGGCTTCCATAACACCAAGTCGGCCAATTTACCTTTTTCAATCGACCCGACCTCATGAGAGATACCGTGCGCGATAGCAGGGTTGATTGTGTATTTAGCTATATAGCGACGTGCTCTAAAGTTGTCGGCATCACAACCTGAATCTTCTGGCAACAAACCAAATTGTGTCTTCATCTTATGAGCGGTTTGCCAGGTTCGGGTAATCACTTCCCCGACACGTCCCATCGCTTGGGAGTCGGAGGAAATCATACTGAAGGCACCGCGGTCATGGAAAATATCTTCGGCGGCAATCGTTTCTTTACGGATTCTTGAGTCAGCAAAGGCAACATCTTCAGGAATAGAACTATCTAAATGGTGACATACCATCAGCATATCCAGGTGCTCGTCAACCGTGTTACGCGTGTAAGGGCGTGTTGGGTTGGTAGATGAAGGCAATACATTCGGGTAAGCACAAGCACGAATGATATCAGGTGCGTGACCACCACCGGCACCCTCAGTGTGATACGTGTGGATCACGCGGTCTTTAAACGCACCAATGGTATCATCGACGAAGCCTGATTCATTCAAGGTGTCGGTATGGATTGCAACCTGAACATCATATTCTTCTGCTACGGATAAACAGCAATCAATGGAAGCTGGCGTGGTTCCCCAATCTTCGTGGAGCTTCAAGCCGCAAGCGCCTGCATCGAGCTGTTCTCTTAGGGCTTCAGGTAA
>NZ_LWGE01001779.1:0-1303 GCF_001635315.1 Oleiphilus sp. HI0123 | reverse complement strand
ATACAGGGTGAAGCAAATCTGCGATCACCAATACGCTCAAATAGCTCATCGCAAAAAATGCAATCAAGCTGACATAAGATAAGTGCATCTTTTTAATAATGCTCATCCAACTAGGTGGAGCAGATCCATGGCCGCCTTGCCGTTTATCGCTATACAGCAGCATAAGCAATACACTGGGCAGAATCGATAAAACAAGTAACGCGTAGGTTAGGGCAAGCCAGCCACTAACATAATTCAGTAAAAGTATGGGGGGCGCAAAGCAAACGATTAATAGTCCGGTAATAATCAGGCTCGTCTTAGCCTGTTTAAAATCTAAAGCCGAGGCAATTCCTGGCACCCCCCCATTAAATGAGCTTGAACCTGTCGTCGATGATAAGCGAGTCGCCTTACTATAGCTCCGCGCTACCTGCACAGAGAAGTTCACAAGCACTAGAGACAAGATACTAGCAAGTAGCAGGGCGAATATCGCATTTAAGTGCATCGCTAGTGCACTAAGGCCTAACAACAAGGAAAGCAACAAAGCGTCTGTTTTAAATGGCAGACCGAAAAAACGCTGTTGCATTGACCAAAATGGAGGCATCTCGTGACGCTTCTCAAGAAAAGACATGGGCTTTTTACAATGTGGGCACTTAGCCTTCTGCTGCCTTTCGTCACCATCGGGCATGCAAAGCTTATCGTAATGACGCTCGCATGACAGGCAATGCCAGATTGCCGGAGAAATCGGGTGATAATGACAATATTGTTTCACAGGGTGTTTATACCAACAGTATTAGCCGTTCAATAAAATTCGTCTGTAGCGCTTTATCAAGATCTACTGAGACTAAGAGATACTCTTTTTAGCTGAAATTTAGCATAATGCTCCACATCGCATTAAATATAGTTGTTTTAGCTGATGAATAACAGCCTAGACATTGCTTAGAATCTGGAGGAGAAAGAGTGGGTAGCACAGGTGAAAAGTCTAAAGAAGTTGCAAGGCAAGGGCGTTTATATGTCGTTTCAGCCCCTTCCGGAGCAGGGAAAACAAGCCTGGTAGCAGCCTTACTCGAAGCCGACTCAGGTATCGAAGTTTCAGTTTCTCATACCACTCGCCAGGCTCGTCCCGGGGAAGTCGATGGCGTTAATTATCACTTTGTCAGCATCCCCGAGTTTGAGCAGCTCATATCTGAATCTGGCTTTCTAGAGCATGCAAAAGTTTTCGATAACTACTACGGTACCTCCAAGACCTGGCTTGAGCAGCGTATGGCGCTTGGGCAAGACGTTATTCTTGAAATCGATTGGCAGGGTGCGCAGCAAGTAAGAGAAC
>NZ_LWGE01001778.1:0-1404 GCF_001635315.1 Oleiphilus sp. HI0123 | reverse complement strand
GAACAAAGGCGCAAGCTAGGCGTAAGTGATGACATATATTGGGGGCGATATACGCCTCACACCTCAGAGCAAGAAGAAGCGCTAAAAGTAGATATCTTCCAGCACGCCAATGGTGACGGCATGAGCATAATGAAGCACATGCTGAACGATCTCGGTTTCACCAGTGTGAAGATCCCTAAGTGTAGAGAAACCGGTGAACCTGACACTCAAGAATTGAAAGCGATCAAAGCAAAAGTTCAACCTTACCCTAAAAGGGTCAAATGGCGTTTTTGGAAAGCGGATAATCAAGTAAGCCAAAATTCGGTAGACACTCTATTTTTTGATCGTTATGAAACCGCAGCTATCGAACAACGAGCAAAATCTCTCGATATCCCTTTAACAACCTTTATACTATGGGCGCTAAACCGCTCGGCTGCCAAGCATTTACTTGCAGATTCAAAAAACTGCAATCAAAGCTATTCGTGGTTTTATCCCGTTAATTTAAGGGGGGCAGCTAATTTTGGAACCGACTCAGACTATGCAAATTTCTCCAGTGGATTTTATATCCCTCTCGAAGCGGATATTTCACCTACCCAGTTAAACGACAGAATTCGCGAGCGGCTAAAGTCACGCGAGCATTGGCTGCACTGGCAACAAGCCAAGATAGCTAAATATCTACCTGGCTTTATGATTAGATTTTTATATCGCTACCTCAGCAATAAATCCTTTTACGCTGGCAATTTCTCCGCAATGGGGAACTGGTTAGATGAAGATACCTCTGCCTTACCGAGCAAACAGGCAGAAGCGGTTTCAGCATTACAAAAAGAACGCTGGTTTTGCTGTGCACCAGGAACAAAGAACTATCCGATATCAAGCTGCGTCATGAAGTGGAATGGTCAGCTCGGTTTAACGCTTAAGCTTCATTCTTCGATCGTAAAGGATGACAAGGTTTCGCTTGAAACGCTTTGTGATTGGGGTAATGAGCTTTTTGAAGATAATCTCTTCGACATCAATAGCGCTGTAGGTCGCAATCAAATTGTTTCTTATAAATACACCGACCATTGCCAAGGTATTTAACATTATAATATCCGTATTACCAATGCGGTTTGTAAGACGAAGTCATTAGATTCACTAGTTCACAAAATCTTGAAGCTGGCTAAATTTACGTCAGCTTATTTTACACATCGATCAATCAATACTAGAAAACATCAATAAAAACAAAAAGATAAACTTCTGGCGCATCTATTGCTTTCCTATAGTTATTATTCATTAAATTAGGCTGTATTATGAAAAATTTAACAAAGTTGTTCGGTTCAATCTGTTTAACTACTGCTGTATCTATGAGTGCTCAAGCTAATCTTATAGAAAATGGCAGCTTCGAANATATTGGTAACGAAGCAGCACTTGGCGGGTATGGAAGCGCAG
>NZ_LWGE01001777.1:0-5656 GCF_001635315.1 Oleiphilus sp. HI0123 | reverse complement strand
CAACAGTCGGGCCTTACTTACTTCCCAAAGTCTTACCTGCACTTCGCCAACAATACCCTGACTTCAAACTGACAATTATCGAAGAGCAGTCTCATGTCCTGGTAGACATGATCCGCAAAGGCGAGATTGATACCGCAATTCTGGCGCTACCCTATCCACATGACGGACTGTTAGCCTTTGAGTTCTTTCAAGAAGACTTTTACTGGCTGACGCGCAATGATGCAGAGCAATCAGGTTTAGATGAAATCACCAGTACCGAAATAGATCAGTCAAAACTAATGCTACTCAAGGACGGTCACTGCCTTAAAGATCATGCCCTAGCAGCATGTAAGCTAAGTAATAATGAACAAAGTGAAACACTAGGCGCGACCAGCCTCAACACTTTGATTCAAATGGTGGCCGGTCGTATGGGTAGTACTCTCGTTCCCGAGATGGCCTTAAAGCAGATAAATAGCCAAAGCGATGACCTCAAAGCAATTCACTTGAATGAACCAGGACCTCATCGCAGAATCGCTTTTTTAAGTCGCCCCAACTATATCGGCGTCAAGAACATTGAGTGCTTAATGGAAGTGTTTGCTGAAGAACTTCGTTAAGAAAAAGTGATCATCTACTTCTATTTTTTGAACTATACAAATTGCACATGACTTGCGAAGCTAACAATGCAAACAATCAATAGGAGAAAGTCGAATGAAAAAGATTATCGAGACAATTAGCCCAAAAGCATCAAAGCATAGTAATGACAAGCCTTCTGCATGTAAGTCCTGCAACTACAGCAATGACTACTACCAGGACAGGGTTTGTCGCTAAACCCATCTAACTGTAGGCAAAGCCTTCCACAGCTCGCATGAGGAGTAGCATGGGGCAGAGTCTGCGAGGGGCGGAACCCTCTGCCTACGCGGGCACTAGGTAAACCGACTTCTGTAGGCAGAGCCTTCCATGGCTCGCAAGCGGGCTAGTACGGGGTTGATCCAGCGAAGGCTGGAACCCTCTGCCTACGGCAATCGTTATTTGTTAGATATAAGAAATACTATATTCATTCTCCTTCGAATAGTTCAAAATAAGCCTAAACTCGCTCCCCTAAGCACCAGGTACCATGTCACAAGCATCATATAAAATGCCAGGATCAAAACCTAAGATTGGTCTAAGCGCCTGCCTTGCAGGATTTGAAGTACGTTATGACGGAAAGCATAAACGCTCATCATTGTGCTTAGACGAATTGAGCAAACACTTCTCTTTTGAAACATTCTGCCCTGAAGCCGCTGCCGGTTTTGGTATACCCCGCCCCAAAATGCGACTTACCGGCAACCCTTCCAGGCCAACGCTACGGTATAACGATGACACTGACTTAACAGGCATAAACTTAGGCCCTCAATTACTTGAAGGCTGCAAAGAGGCCCTTGATAGCTTTGGGTCTTTAGATGGCTTTGTTCTGATGAAAAACTCACCCAGCTGCGGAGTCAGAAACGTCAAAATATTTCAGAGTGACAGCACTATTCACCAACAAGGCGGTATGGGCCTATTCGCGGCAGCC
The DNA here is from genome assembly GCF_001635315.1 of Oleiphilus sp. HI0123. NCBI lineage: Bacteria > Pseudomonadati > Pseudomonadota > Gammaproteobacteria > Oceanospirillales > Oleiphilaceae > Oleiphilus > Oleiphilus sp. HI0123. The sequence continues at coordinate 4,125 of NZ_LWGE01001777.1, read as the reverse complement.
TTGAAGGAAAGGTTCCCTTTATTGCCGATCGAAGAAGAAGTGAATTTGCACGACGAAAGTCAGTATATGGAGTTTGTTAAGCGAGTTCATGCTCACTTTAAATCGCGGAAATGACAAGTATCAGGCGTAACCTATCTTAAGCAAGGGCCACTCGCGCTCAAGGTTATCCTCAGCCCTAATCTCCAATCATTGGCTTATAAAATTACATCTACTGCCCATTAACCGTTAGATATCCACTCATAGGTATTGACACATATCAATCAAGCCCGTTATTTAACCATGCGCCCTCCAATTGTCTAGTAGACTTAAGGATTACGTTTAAAAAAGAGGGCTAGAAAAGAACCATGCAAAACTCAGATAAGAATCAATCAGACAAGCAAACTTCGTCTAAGAATAAGACTTTGAGCTCAGTAGGGACTCAGCTTCACGCTCTAGCAGAAAAACGCCATGACCCACATTATATTGCCGAATCATTTAGGTCAGGCGAATACCCATACAAGACAAAAATTAGTCGCCAACGATACGAAAGCATAAAAAAAGAATTACAAATCGAGCTACTAAAAGCCCAGAAGTGGATAAGAGAGTCAGGACAAAAAATAGTGATTCTGTTTGAAGGGCGAGATGCCGCTGGTAAAGGTGGCACCATAAAACGCTTTATGGAACATCTAAACCCACGGGGCGCTCACGTTGTTGCTTTGGAAAAGCCGACTGAAGAAGAGCTCGGTCAGTGGTACTTTCAACGCTACATTAAACACCTGCCCACCAAAGGTGAACTCGTTTTATTCGACCGGTCTTGGTATAACCGAGCAGGTGTTGAAAGAGTTATGGGGTTCTGCGAACCGAGCGACTACCTTGAGTTTATGCGTCAAACGCCAGAACTAGAAAGAATGCTTACCCGTAGCGGTATAAAATTATTTAAGTATTGGTTCTCTGTTACTGAAGAAGAGCAAACCGCTCGCTTTCAGAAACGTGAAACTGACCCTCTAAAACAGTGGAAACTAAGCCCTATCGACAAACTTGCTCAAGAAAAATGGAATGACTATACCGAAGCGAAAGAAGCGATGTTTTTCTACACCGATACCGCTGACGCACCCTGGGTAGTCGTAAAATCAGATGATAAAAAAAGAGCACGCCTTGCGTGTATGCAACACTTCCTTTCTAAGCTGGATTATCCTGATAAGAATCATCATGTTGTTCGTGGAGCAGATCCCCTTATTGTCGGCCAAGCATCATCAGTTATCGAAGAAGACAGCCATATACTAGGTAAGTCTCTTCACCCGGAAGCTAAAAAATAAGGCACAAATGCGTTCCTTTAATTTCTTGTTGAACCCAGTAAAATCTGGGTTCAACTTGTAAGCGGGCCACTAAGATAATTCCGCAACAACCTCTGAACCACAGTCCCTTACTGCATAAAATAGACAATCCATCTTGGCGATTTCCGGATTATTAGTGATCATAAAGAGCTTTAAGTCTCGTTTAGCAAACAATCCGCCGTCTTTGATATAAACCAACTCATTTACCACACATTCTTCTCGACTATTTTTTGAAGAAAATACAGCTTTCAGATCATCTGTTGCGACCCAACCCAACTGCGTATCTTTAACAGTAATACCTGAATTCAATTGCTCTATACTGGGTAGCAAACACAAATCAGATTCTTCACTTAATTTCTCGCCATACCTTAGACGACAATCATCCTTTAGTTCGAGCCTTACCGGATTAGTAAGCACCTCCAAGCTCTCTTGACTTTCTTGGCCTGCCAAGACACTTTCTAAACGAAAATAACGATTTAAGCCCTCCCAAGCAATCTGGTGCGCAGACTCATCTAAACGCCCTCCACATTCAATCGTCACAGTTGGGCAAAGGTATTCGGTGACCTCCATCAGAGCCCCTAAACGTAGGTGAGTCACGATGAGGCGTTTAGTAAACAATTCTGTCAAAGCATCATGCTGAGGATCTTCGTAGATCGCCACCGCAAATGAAGGGCCTGAGCCCGAGGTGTTATGCATATCGATCAAGCTTTCAGGTTTATAGCGCTTTAAAGTCTCTAGAATCTCAGCGGCGAGATAGCCAGGTTCATCATCAAAGGGTTCTTTAAAGCAGCGATTCAGGTCACGCTGACGAGCGAAGACACGATGACTGAATGAAGGCTCCAAGCTAGCCGCTGATACTGAAGCCACAATGCAAACGACATTCACCGCTGGCTTAAGTCCCGACTTCAACCATTTAAATAAGGCAATAAGGCCTGAAGGTTCATTGCCATGCAGTAGCGTTACAAATGCTCGCGTTCGAGTGGTGTCATCTCCTGACAGCAGGATTTCTGAAGGGCCTCCCAAGTAATCAAGAAACTGATAGATATCCTCACCAATTGAGCTTGGGTCTGGGTCACAAAATCTGTTTAACTCTATACTCATTCTTATATCCAATAATTGTTACGTTAAAGGCCATTCACCCACTGGAATGTTGTCTAGGCTGTAAGCAATATAGTCTTCTAGCATTGCTTTTCTTGCTTTGTCAGAGCTATAAGACTTTTCATTCTGATAATAAGCGGTTCTCTCTCTTTGCCATACTGCTCCGTTCTGCTTTGACTCAAGACGCTTTTTAACAATGGATAGATAATAGCCTGCTTCCTCATCTTCAACACCGATACTACGCAAGCCCTGCTCTGCATGATCAATGCTTTGGGAAAGAATATCGATAATGGGCTGATCACGACAACCTGAACGCTGAGGGTCTGGCCAAACGATTCGTGCACCCAAGCCAAATTGCGCGGCGCGATAGAAGTTAAACTCCGCTAAATGAAAAGGTAAAGCAGGCATCAGCTCATTCATTTTGTCGCGATAGTACTCTGCCAGACCGATATACAGTGCTGCATTGGCAACCATATCAACCGCGCTGGGCCCAGCGGGCAAAGACCTTAGTTCTATCCGTAAATGGCCTTCATCAGCATCGTCATATACCGGTCGATTCCACAACCAAACAGAGCTTTGATGAAGTCGCAACTCTGATAAGCTAGGTGCTTTCCCTTCTGCCATCTGGGCTTCTGGGTCCTGTTCACTGCATATTGGCAATAAAGGTGAAAATATCGAAGCTGTTTCCTGAAATAATTCCAAAGCAGAGCGGCGTACCCAGCCTTGCCCAAAACTTACCCTAGAAGGCTCGTTCCATCGGTATCTATCTTTTATTCGCGTATCGATAGACTGCTTAAACAAAGGTACTCGTGTTTCACACCAGAGGTCGTGACCAAATAAACCGGGTGAATTAGCACCTAAAGCTAACACTAAAGGCGTCACCATTTGAAAGGCATTGAAGGTATTTGCATAGTCTTCAGGGTCGACTCGATAATGAATCTGGAATGAAGTATTCGCACCTTCCAAGGTAACGTCCTGCATATCCATTTGTAAAGGAGGTCTACCGTTAATATCAATTTCAAATTCACGCCCACGACGTTCAAACAATTGCTCAACCAAGGTTCTATAACGCTGGCGGTCCGTCATACAAACAGGCCCGAAATGAGAATTATCCAGCGTAGGAAGTATACCGACAGGAAATATGCGACCTTCATATTTTGCAGCAATATCATTTAGCTTCGACAGCTGGCGGCAAATCTCATTTTCTGTCGACTTAAACGGCGCATCCGACAGGGAATATGGAGTCAGGTTATATTCCAGGTTATAGCGGTTAATCTCCAGAGTCAGTTGTTTGTCATCAGCAGCATCTAAGATTTCTTGATTCAGCAACAAGGGCTCTCCCTTGCTATCAACAATATACATTTCGAGCTCGGCACCCAAAATAGCACTACCCGGTTTCTTTTTTCCAAAGCCTGTCTGTGACAATAGGGAGCTCAAGCTGGAAAGGTTGGTCTGCAGTTTTTTTTCAAAGTCTCGATAATCACTTTCTGCAAAACTGCTCTTATCTATATCAATTCCCATCTATCCGTACTCTGTATCAATGGTGCTTTCTCGGCGTTTTTCAAGGTAGTTGTCGCCTGAGCATTTAAGCTGCTTGTTTTTCCTTCTCCGGGTTCAACTTAACGTCACCCACTTTCTCCCAGTTCCGCGTAGCTTTTGACCACCTTATTTGGTTCTTTCTTTTCATCTTGCGATAAAGCTCATCCCTCTTCGA
>NZ_LWGE01001776.1:0-2293 GCF_001635315.1 Oleiphilus sp. HI0123 | reverse complement strand
GTTTAATTTTATAAGTTGAGCCGAGAAGATAGTCTGGTCGTTTAATCGACTCATTCATCTCTACTGGAACAACCTTTGGCGTGTTGTCTACAACAAGCGCTTTATCACCGGAGTTGTCTACTTGATAACCGACGATTTTCTTTTCAATTTTAATTGCCATAATTTTTTACCTATCAATCTGCTACATAGTGAAGGGTGCTTAGTGTATTGCTCACTATGTCTAGTATTTTCCGTAGGTACCTTCTTTCAATGCGTCGAATAAGTTCGCTGCTGAATGAATTTCACCGTCGTATTCTATTTCTTCGTTACCTTTCGCTTTTACTTTTGTACCATCTTCTAGCGTAAATTCGTAGATGGTGTTCTCAAGATCAGACTCTTTCACCAATACGCCCTGGAATGCTTCAGGGTTAAAGCGGAAAGTTGTGCATCCCTTCAAACCTTTCTCGTAAGCGTACATGTAGATATCCTTGAATTCCTCATATGGGAACTCTGTAGGAATATTTGCAGTCTTCGAGATTGACGAGTCAACCCACTGTTGAGCTGCCGCCTGAATGTCTACATGTTGCTTAGGCGTTACGTCATCTGCCGAGATAAAGTAATCAGGTAATTGTGTCTTCGGGTCAGTAGAAAACGGCATTGCATCAGCATTGACGAAATGACGGTAAGCTAGAAGCTCGTATGAGAATACGTCTACTTTTTCTTTCGTCTTCTTGCCTTCACGAATAATGTTTCGTGAATAGTGATGAGCAAAACTAGGCTCAATACCATTACTTGCGTTATTGGCAAGTGAAAGCGAAATAGTACCCGTAGGTGCGATAGAAGTGTGGTGAGTAAAACGAGCACCTTGTTCGGCTAATTTTTCGATTAGTTCCGGCTCATGCTCACCAACTTTCTGCATGTAACGGCTGTATTTTGCGTGAAGTACTTTACCTTTTACTTCATCGCCAACCTGGTAGCCTTCGGCTCTCATTTCAGGGCGTTTAAGAAGCATCTCCTCATCAACGATGAAGGTCTCTTCCATGATTGGCGCAGGGCCTTTTTCTTCTGAAAGCGCTAGGCCTTGTTTCCAGCCTTCAATAGACATCTCACGGTTTACCTTTTCAGTAAACTCGATTGACTCAGGTGAGCCATAAGCCATCTTAAGCATGGTGCAGGTAGAGCCAAGACCCAGAATTCCCATACCGTGACGGCGCTTGAAGTTAATTTCGTTACGCTGGCCAATTAGCGGAAGGCCGTTGATCTCGACAACGTTATCAAGCATGCGCGTAAAGATGCCCACAGCTTTTTTATACTTTTCGAAGTTAAAAAAGGCTTTGTCAGTAAATGGACGCTCAACAAATTTGGTCAGGTTCACCGAGCCTAGCAAGCAGCTGCCATAAGGTGGTAGAGGTTGCTCGCCGCATGGGTTGGTTGCGCGAATGTTTTCACAATACCAGTTGTTGTTCATCTCGTTAACTTTATCGATAAGGATAAAGCCTGGCTCAGCGAAGTCATAGGTAGACGTCATGATGCTGTCCCAGATGTACTTCGCTTTTACAGTGTTATAAATGCGACACGCTACCTGACCTTCATCATTAGTAATATAGCTTGTTTTAACTGGGAAGCTACGAAATACGAATTGGCTCTCATCACTTAGGTCAAGATTGTCTTCTTCAACTTCTTCAGCAGTAACAGGGAAGGATAGCTGCCAGTCAGCGTCATTCTGAACCGCTTTAATGAAGTCTTCGGTAATTAGTAATGAAAGATTGAACTGACGTAGTCGGCCGTCTTCACGTTTTGCACGTACGAAGTCCAGAACGTCAGGGTGGTGTACATCAAAGGTCGCCATTTGCGCACCACGACGCCCACCAGCAGATGAAACGGTGAAGCACATCTTGTCAAAGATATCCATGAAAGATAGAGGGCCTGAAGTGGTTGCACCTGCACCAGCAACGTAAGCACCTTTAGGGCGTAGCGTTGAAAACTCATAACCAATACCGCAACCAGCTTTAAGAGTTAGGCCTGCTTCATGGTTTTTGAGCAAGATATCATCCATTGAATCGAACACAGTACCCGAGACAGTACAGTTAATGGTTGATGTTGCCGGCTTATGCTCGCCTGCGCCGGCATTAGACATGATTCGGCCGGCTGGAATAACGCCGTTTTCTAGTGCCCACTTGAAGTCGTTGTAGACGGTTTCTCTTTTGCCCTCTTCTTCTACAGATGAAAGCGCTTTGGCAACACGCTCATAGGTAGCGTCAATGTTTTGATCGACGGCCTGACCAGTTTTAGTTTTTAGCTGGTACTTAGTGTG
>NZ_LWGE01001775.1:0-1911 GCF_001635315.1 Oleiphilus sp. HI0123 | reverse complement strand
TTGGTGTCCTCTACAGGTAAACCGCAAGCCTTTACCTTTCCTTACAGCAAACAAATTGGTTCAAAAACGAGATCCTTGATACAATCTGCGACCGATTTGGTGGGCTAAGGTCACTATCCTTGGCTTCGTTTGTATTTCCGGCACCTCACGAGGGTGCACTCTTTGTGGCTCGGCCACGAGTAAAACGTAAGAGGCTAATATGTCTAAGCAAGATTCTGTTGTAATTGTAAGCGGTGTTCGTACACCAATGGGTGGTCTTCAAGGTAGCCTGTCTACTGTTCCTGCGCCTGAGCTAGGCAGCATCGTTATCAAAGAAGCGGTCGAGCGTGCGGGCCTTAAGCCTGAAGACGTACAAGAAGTGATCATGGGTAACGTATTGCCAGCCGGTCTTAAGCAAGGCCCAGCTCGCCAGGCAATGCGTCAAGCAGGCCTACCTGATGCAACGGGTGCTACCACAATCAACAAGCTTTGTGGTTCAGGTATGAAAGCGGCGATGATGGCACACGATGCGATCAAGGCAGGCACTAACGATGTAATGATTGCTGGCGGCATGGAGTCTATGTCTAACGCTCCTTATATTTTGCCAACGGCTCGTAAGGGCTTCCGCATGGGTCACGGTGACCAAGCAATGGATCACATGTTCCTAGATGGTTTGGAAGATGCTGAAACAGGTCGTCTAATGGGTTCTTTCGCACAAGAAGTTGCAGACAAGAAAGGTTATACACGTGAGCAGATGGATGACTATGCGATCCAATCACTTACTCGTGCAAAAACTGCAACGGAAGAAGGTTTGCTAAAAGCTGAAATCGTTCCAGTAACCGTTAAGTCTCGCCGTGGCGATACTGTGGTTGAGCACGATGAGCAGCCATTCAACGCTAACATCGAGAAAATCCCTAGTCTTCGCGCAGCTTTTGCTAAAGATGGTACCATCACTGCAGCGAATGCTTCATCAATCTCAGATGGCGCATCAGCACTTGTTCTAATGCGTGAAAGCGAAGCTGAAGCACGTGGCCTTAAGCCTGTTGCTCGTATCGTTGGTCATGCTACGCAATCCCAGCACCCAAGTGAATTTACAATCGCTCCTGTTGGCGCAATTGAAAACTTGTTTGCTAAGACAGGCTGGACTAAAGAAGATGTTGATTTGTATGAAATCAACGAAGCCTTCGCAATGGTTGCAATGATGCCTATCATTGACCTAGGGCTTGACCCAGAAACGGTGAACATCTTCGGTGGTGCATGTGCACAAGGCCACCCTGTTGGTTCAACAGGTTCACGTTTGTTGGTTACCTTGATCAACGCATTGAAAGTGAAAGACAAGTCTAAAGGTGTTGCTGCACTATGTATTGGTGGTGGTGAAGCAACCGCTATGGCGATTGAGTTGATCTAAGCTCAGCGTTCATACTAAGAACAGCGCTACAGCAGTACTAAAAAAGGGTCGCAAATATGCGGCCCTTTTTATTATTAATGGAATCAAAACTTTGAAGCTCGGTAAACGCCTAAAAAAACTCAATGAGATGTGCCTAAATAACTACGAGCACATCTGGGATTGCTGCTGCGACCACGGTTTATTGGGAATCAACCTGCTTGATCGGCAAGCCGCACCCACAATTCACTTTGTTGATATTGTTCCAGAGCTCATTGAAGCCTTGAACCTGAAGTTAGTTGAGCTCTTTCCGGCGACTCCTAACAACCAAACATCTTGGAAGACCTATTGCAGCGATGCCTCCCAGTTACCTTTAGACAAACATCAAGGCAAACATTTGGTCATTATTGCTGGTATAGGTGGTGACGAAACGATGAGCCTGATCAACCAGCTTCATCAGAAGTTTCAAAACCTTGATATCGATTATCTGCTCTGCCCTGTTTATCACCAATATGCACTTAGGCAGCACCTCATTAAGCTCGATTTTT
>NZ_LWGE01001774.1:0-596 GCF_001635315.1 Oleiphilus sp. HI0123 | reverse complement strand
ATCCGTGAAGTTTTCGATCTTCGACCTTATGCAATCCAGAATCAACTAGAATTGCTTTATCCGATGTACCAAATTACTGCTGCCTATGGACATTTCGGACGCGAACCTTTTGAGCATACCTATAGTTACAAGGAAAACGGCGAAGAGAAAACTAAGACCTTCACCGCTTTCACCTGGGAAAAAACTGACAAGATCGATGCCTTGAAAGCAGCTGCAAAGGTTTAAAGACAGTAATTTTTACTAATACGACAGACTGAACCTACTTCAGCCTGCACTCAATATTACGTTGGCCGGAAAGCAATCCGGCCCACAAGACAGGACATAATTATGAGCTTCACAGATTATAAAGTTGCCGACATCAATCTAGCCGATTGGGGCCGTAAAGAAATTCAAATCGCTGAAGGCGAAATGCCTGCACTGATGGCTTTACGTAGAAAATATAAAGAAGCACAACCATTGGCTGGTGCAAAAATCATGGGTTGTATCCACATGACAATCCAGACAGCAGTTCTAATCGAAACTTTGGTCGACCTTGGTGCTGACGTTCGCTGGTCATCATGTAACATTTTCTCTACTCAGGATCATGCAGCAGCGGC
>NZ_LWGE01001773.1:0-1445 GCF_001635315.1 Oleiphilus sp. HI0123 | reverse complement strand
AGTTTCAGGGGTTACCCCACGCTTACCACGCACTATTTCATTTATGCGCTGTATAGGAACGCCTAGATGTAATGCCAATGCTTTTTGAGTTACCTCAAGAGGCTCTAGAAACTCTTTGAGAAGAATAACTCCTGGGTGTGTTGCTATGCGATTTGAAGGAATCATAATTTACCTCATATTTAGTGGTAATCCACTATTTGGACATCATGAGCAGCGTTAGAATCCCAGCGAAATACAATACGCCACTGAGAATTAATACGAATACTATGGAAACCGTCTAGGTCACCTTTAAGTAGCTCAAGCCTATTTCCGGGAGGCGACTTAAGGTCATCTAGGTTCTGAGCAGCATTAATAACATCAAGCTTATATAAAACTAACTCATGTATCTGATTGGGCAGCTTTCGTGCCCAACGACTAGAAACACCATTAAACAGATCTGATGTAGTTTTATTGCCAAAGGAAATAATCATTTAGGCATATTAACGAATACACGGTATTCATGCAACATATAACGCCGCAATTTGCGCGACGGAGTTAGATGGCGGCTTGTTTGCGTGTTTTTGCAAACAGGGTGACAGCTCACGGAGTTCCGCAAGATTGCTTTGTTATATTTAATCACGCAGCCTCAAAAGAAACTGAGTGAACGTTACCTAAATTGATATTTTGTTTGGCCTGCCAAAGGTCATAGTTGTCTTGCATTGCCAGCCAGCTTTCAGGACTACGACCTACAGCTTTGGATAGCCTTAATGCCATTTCAGGTGTTACACCACTTTGCCCCTTTAAAATACGGTTAAGTGTCGATGATGCGACATCTAGCTGTTTGGCTAAAAAGCGGCAGCTATAACCGAACGGCTCAAGGTATGTTTCTTTAATGAACTCACCGGGATGAGGAGGGTTATACATGCTCATTAGTGATAGTCCTCGTAATTTAATATGAATGCATTGCCATCTTTGAATTCGAAAGTTACTCGCCAGTTACCATTAACCGAAATAGACCAAATACCTTCACGGTCACCTTTTAATGGGTGCAATTGATAACCTGGTAAATCAACATCCTCGATTACATGAGCAGTATCGATAGCCGCCAGTTGCATTTTCAATTTCCTTGCATGGCTATTCTGAATGCCCGCAGTACTCCCTGATTCAAAGTACTTTTTGAGACCTTTATGCTTAAACGATTTAATCATAAGCTGATGGTAGCATGATGCGCACTACGCATCAATAAATATAACGCCCAGCTCACCGGAGGAGCAAAATTGGCGTGACTTTTTGCTCCAGCAAAAAGCGCGACACATTTTGCGGAGTCCGGTGGAGCTGCTTGTTATAGCTTTTATTGGTATTCAAATTTGGTTTTAGCCTCACCAGTTTCATTTATAGTTAGTGTAAATGACTTCCAATCACCGCCAGTATGCGATTTCATAACTGAGTGAAGCTTAGGCACAACG
>NZ_LWGE01001772.1:0-1688 GCF_001635315.1 Oleiphilus sp. HI0123 | reverse complement strand
CAGATGAGCTCGACGGCACGGATAAAACTATTAAAGTGAACAGCATCAACCCTGGCGCCACACGCACTAATATGCGAGCCGATGCTTACCCTGCTGAAAACCCCCATAATAACCCAAGCCCCGAACAAATCATGCCCGTTTACCTCTATCTTATGGGTAAGGACAGCGAAAAAGTAACGGGACAAGCTTTTGACGCTCAATCCAATGCAAGATCAAAGGAATAACACAGTGGGCCTATAATTCTTGGTAATCTATTGGTCACCTCACTTTTAGAGACGGCTGCTAAGCTAAAGGAACAGCAACAAAATAAGTAAGAGACAATAATGAAGTTCTTTCTTTCCAGCTTGTTACTACTAAGCAGCCTATCCTGCATTAGCTTTAGCACACATTCCTTTGAATTGGTTCCTCATAGCGCCACCTATAGCGCTAATATAAAAAAAGGAATCAAAATCAAAGGCAAGGCTGTTAGACATCTGAAGAAAATGGATGAAAACCGCTGGCACTATAGTTTTAATGTCCGCTCTTTTGTAGCCGATATAAACGAAAGCACCCAGTTTACTTTCGAAGATGGCCGCCTTTTACCACAAAGCTACAACTATAAACTTAGCCCCATGTTTGGCCGAGATAGAAAAGCCAAGGTCCATTTCGACTGGCAGGCAGATATGGTTAATGGTCGTAGCAAAGGCGCAGATTGGGAAATTACGGGTATACCCAGTAACACCTACGACCGCCTTAGCTATCAGTTGCAACTTCTACGAGAGCTAGACAGTCCCTCTCCTCGTCTGGATTTCCAAATAGCACATAAGAAAAAACTTAGACCCAGCACGTTCGTAAAAACCGGTGAAGAATTAATCACTACAAAGCTTGGTGAGGCCAAAGCGCTGGTCGTAAAAAAGGTTCGCGCAGATGACAGCAAACGCCAGACCTACCTATGGGTTTCAGAGAAATACCCTATGCTTCTTCTCAAAATGACACAGATAGAGAAAGATGGAGAAGAGTATGAAATACATCTAGAGACAGCTAACGTTAACGGCACAGAAGTCACCTTTAAATAGCCAAGAGCAAAGCGCATGAACTACGAGACAGCAAAACAGTACTTACTATCAAAACCTGAAGCCAGAGAAGACTACCCTTTTGGCCCAGATGTTATGGTTCCGAAAATTAAGGCTAAGATGTTTGCTACGCTTGGCGTTAATGACAACATTGCCCAAATGAACCTAAAGTGCGACCCGAATCAAGCAAACGAACTACGCGACCTTTTTGAAGCAGTAAAGCCCGGTTACCATATGAACAAGCTTCACTGGAATACTATAATTCTTGACGGGAGCATCCCGGTCGGTGAAATTGAACGAATGATCGACCACTCCTACAAACTTGTCGTAAAAAAGCTGAGAAAAGCCGAACGCCAAGCATTGGAACTGAGTTATGGAAAAGAAGCTTTGTATAAAGATTAGCGAAGACAGGCTAGTCAGTATTCTTACCAGCCAGCAAATTAATCATCATCCTGCATAGGAATTATATACTTCCCCGACTCGAGACCCGATATTCGCTCATTAATCATGGTTTGCTCGGCGCCTGATAAGGCAAGCGACTCATTATTGGGATAAAATCTGTACTCTTCTTTATCTCCGTCAAATTTTATTTTACCCAGAATTTGACCGCTATTACTTATGCAATCAAGCTCTTGC
>NZ_LWGE01001771.1:0-673 GCF_001635315.1 Oleiphilus sp. HI0123 | reverse complement strand
ACGAATTTAACAGCTTTTTAGTATTATTGTCACGCCTATCCAGCAGCCTTATATTTAAGAAATTGAGCATCATATAAAAAGCCCCCAATATTGGAGGCTTAATTGATATAAATAACCGAATTACATTGGTTTTAAATAACCGTTTTCTTCGAGTTCCAGAAGAATTAAGTGCTGAAGAATCTTATCTTTTGTTGAATCTGGATGGTCTAAGCTCAGACGCTCAAGAAAAGGACGCGCTTCGTCTGCATCAACTTTATGAACAAAGGAACGAATAACCGCTTTGATCATTTGTCGTGGGTGCGCCATTAAGGCCTTCAAATCCTTCAAGCTCTTACCGAGTGCAATTTCCTCATCGGTAAAATCAGAGCCAAGCGGAAACGGTGGGAATAAACCTTTCTCACGAGCAGACTTAAGAATCCCAGCTAACTTCTCAGGATAGTTTTCTTTGTATTCTGCTGGTAATGTAAAGCTCTCGCGAACCTTACCTTTCGACTTCATATCTTCTAGTAATTCTTGCTGGAAGCGAGAATCAGCAACCTTAATCAACTCAATCGCGATTTGCTCGTCGGTCTTGCCGCGCAAGTCGGCAATACCGTATTCCGTCACAATGATGTCTCTAAGGTGCCTTGGAATCGTGATATGGCCATAGTGTGGTGTAATGTTTGACTGCAGG
>NZ_LWGE01001770.1:0-1408 GCF_001635315.1 Oleiphilus sp. HI0123 | reverse complement strand
AAGGTGAGCAAACAAGCGGCTTACATTATTGTCGGTATCGTTGTGTGGGCAGCCGTACTCAAGTCAGGTGTTCATGCTACGCTAGCGGGTTTCATCGTGGCTTGGTTTATACCAATTAACGTGGCCACTGAAGACGGACACCCAATGTTAAAGCAAATGGAACACAGCATTCAGCCTTGGGTTGCCTTTATGATACTGCCTGTGTTCGCATTCGCGAATGCCGGTGTCAACTTAATCGGGATCGGCACTGATGATCTATTTAACTCAATTACATTAGGTATCGCGCTTGGGCTGTTTTTAGGCAAACAACTGGGAATCTTTGGCGCTTGCTGGCTGGCGGTGAGATCAGGTATCGCAAGCCTGCCAAAAGATACCACATGGCCTCAATTATATGGTGTATGCGTACTGTGCGGAATTGGTTTTACCATGAGCTTATTCATCGGCACACTCGCTTTTGAGAGCCATGACCCAAGCTATCACGACAGCGTCAAACTAGGTGTTCTGTTAGGGTCAGTTATGTCAGCTGTGATGGGGGCCATCATTATTATAAGAAGCCGAAACAATAAAGCTGTATAAAGCGGCACACTCTAATGCACCAACCTGCGCCAAAGAGGGCTGACTCGTTAAATAAATAGCACTCTTTGGTACAAAATTTCGTTTATATAGATCCACTAAGCAAAATTCAGCGTACAAACACTAGGTAGATATTATTTTTTATTTCCCTGATTTTTAAGACGAGGTGATTTCTGATATGTGGAATAAAGCACGAAGCAGTGCCCCCTTGCTCATCATAATAACTTTGCTGAGCCTCATATTGGAAGGCTGCTCACTACTTGGTATACGCACTACAGATGAGGCTCGCTATACCGTTGAAAAGAAGGTCGGCAATATCGAAATAAGACGATACGAACCTGTCATGATAGTTGAAACCTACGTAAATGAGCCCAACTTTCGTGATGCAACCGACCAATCCTTTAGACGTTTGTTTGACTATATTTCTGGGGCCAATGTTTCTGCCAATGACATTTCGATGACAGCACCAGTCATCGCTGAACCACAGGAAGAAAAAGGTAAAATAGTTGCGATGACCAGCCCTGTTATTGCGAGTCCGAGCAAGACTGAGAACGAACGGCAAGGCTGGATTTTGAAATTTGTGCTACCAGACAAGTTCACTATTAACAATTCTCCTCAACCTACAGACCCGCTTGTTTGTCTTCGTGAGGTTCCTGAGAAACGAGTTGCAGCGATTAGCTATTCAGGATTATGGAGTGAAAGCAATTATCAAAAACATGTCAATCAACTGAGTGACTGGCTCAACAGCAATAATTACTCTTCAATTTCACTAGCTAGTTATGCAGGGTACGATCCACCCTGGGCACTACCATTTCTGCGACGCAATGAGATATTA
>NZ_LWGE01001769.1:0-1096 GCF_001635315.1 Oleiphilus sp. HI0123 | reverse complement strand
AGTAATATATGTCCAATAATAATAAACACTGCAACAACCTCTTGAAACTGAGGAACCAATGTACACATTTGCGTCACAGCAAGTGCAAACAGTAGCGTCAGTGGACTACTTGTTTTTCTTATTTTCATCACCCTTATCCCCAAATATTGGAACGATTAGCAGGTAATAGATAACCATCAAAACTAGGAGTGGAATTCCAGCCCAAGGGAAAAACAAACACAACACCAAACAAGCAACAACAGGATGAAAGTACAGCATAAAATCACCTTTTCTATTGAGGGTTCAAGAGTTTCTTATTAACGATTTGGCTTACTCAGAATTAGGATATCGCCACGACTCAAAAGCCTTTTTTTGTTTCTGATCTCATCAAATCCGTCACTTTTTTGTGGATTTCTTAGTCTAGTTCTGGTTATTTGTTCGTGAGCGGAAGACGGCGCTGGGTGCTTATATTTAGACAAAACAATAGCCACCAGAATTATAGATAGTATCCCTATCCACTTAAACGTAAAGGATAAGCCAATAGCGCATGTTTTCGTGTCAGAAATATTGCAGTAAGCAATGTACTCCGAGTGTAAAACAAAGATTAATAGCACCAAGGGAGAGCATAAACAAAGCACCTTAATCACTTTATGGTGCTTGTTCCATATGCAGGCGATAAACGCCCAGCGAGTTATTAGATTAAGCATAGTGACACTACCCCCAAAGAGAGATTCCAAAAGCGCTCATGACAGCAAACAGCCCCATATTCTTAATTTTGTCGTATAGCTTATCCTCTTCTTCGCGAACTATAGATTCCAATTCTTCACGACTAAAATCTCTTTCATCTTTCCCAGCAAGTAAAATACGGTTCTTAGAGTTTTGAATTGCTTTTTCTCTAATATGGAGACGGTACTTATTTGATATAGAATTAACTAACTTCATCAGATTTGTCCTCTCTATTGGTCTATTAACACTAAAGTATTTTCAACTATTCCTAACTCATGCTAAGGCCTTATTTTCTTGCTCATTTGGCTCTTTGTATGGTTTATACTTCTTTAGCAAATTAACTTCTTGCTCCACAAGATTCAGTCCCATGGAGCTTCCATAAAAAAATCTA
>NZ_LWGE01001768.1:0-4815 GCF_001635315.1 Oleiphilus sp. HI0123 | reverse complement strand
GAGTACGACATTGTCTTCTAGCATTGCTCGCGCCATTTGGTGACTCACGCCTTTATGCTTTCTGATCTCTGTCATTGGGATGACATAGCGTTCACGTGCTTCGTCTGGGTCGACGATCTGAATATCACTGGAAAGCGTGACACCCTGAGCACTCGCGACTGCTTTAATTTCATCGGGATTGCCTATTAGTATGCACTGAGCTAACTCTCGCTCGTGGCAAGCGATAGCAGCGCATATAGTTCTTGGTTCATTGCCTTCAGGTAATACGATTGTCTTCGCTGCACTGCGTGCATTTTCAGATAACTGGTAGCGAAATGCCGGCGGAGAAAGGCGTGTTGCGCGTTCTTTATCGCAGTGTAGTTTGAGCCAATCTATATCCAGATGGTCGGCAACAGTCGTCATTACCTCATCCATTCTATTTAAATCATCTAGCGGAACTTTATTTTCAAGCTTGGATAATGCAACAGCGGTTTCAAAGGTGTCATGATGCGTACTAAGCAGTGGTAAACCGTTTTGAAGTGCAGGGCGGCAGAAATCGAGAATACTTTGGTCGGGCTGGTAGTTACCCGTTAACACGATACCCGCTAAAGGAAGGCCATTTTGTACAGCCATGCCAGCAGCAAGTAGCACGTCACTTCTGTCACCGGGCGTTACTAGTAGACAGCCAGGGGTTAGTGCGCTGACAAGGTTGCTGACACTACGAGCGCAAATGGCTATCCTCGTAACCCTTCGTGTACGCAAAAGCTCTTCGTTACCCGTTCCAGGTAAGACCTTCATTTGTAGCTCATTTGCGATATCAAAGACTCGCGGCGCCTGTAAAGCCGGTACAAGGGGTATCTGGCCTATAGAATGAAAACTTTCACTAAGCACTGTGGATGCTTCTATTAAGGTGCTGGTGCTGAGTAGTTGTTGGCAGTTTTCGACCTCTGTTGCTTCGGTGAGCGAAATCGCATCATCGTGCAGTTGTTTGGCGTTTTGTGCGCAGCCTACTTTATTCAAAATACAGCCAATGACACCGGCTTTAATTGAGGAGAATACGCTCAAGGATGTTTTTAGGTGGTCATCGAAGGTATCAACTGAACAATTGCTTGGCAAGGAGGTCATTGGCACAAGCAGAATGATTTCTGCGTCGAGACTGTTTGCCATTTCCTTATTGAGCACGCTGGTATGAGCTTCGTCTGTTGTTGGAACGATTCCTTCAATGATTATTACATCGTACAGCTTTTTTATCTTATGGAAGTTTTCGATTACTTCTTCCATAAGAAGGTCTTTGTCGCCGCGTGTAAGGTAATCTTGTGCTGTCTTCAGTGGAATAGGCTTTGGGCTGTCGATATGATTGATTGCATTAGCAAAGTGGACGGAGTGATCGGGGCGGCTTTGGGTAATTTGTGTAATCGGCTTAAAAAAACCAACTCTTACACCTATCTGGTCAAGCGCTCTGAGTAGGCCAAGGCTGACGGATGTTAAGCCGGCATTTTTAGCGGTTGGTGCAATAAAAAATGACTTAGACATATTAGACTTTCCTTAAATCTGTTCTCAAATATTCTAAGGGTTTGAGAGCATAATGGTTCGTTGCAATAGCTGGTAGAAGTGGCCGCATAGCATTTGTTATATTAGCGATAGAGTGTCTTCTACAATCATAGCTTCTTCGTCAGTTGGGATGACGAGTACCGGGATAGATTGGTCTTCATGAATAGAAAGCCCGTTGTAGCATTCGTTACGTGAAGAAGGCTGATTGTTTGCTGCATGGTTAATAGTAAAGCCGAAAATTGACAAGTGTTTGACAATTTTTTGCCTAACGACAGCTGAGTTCTCGCCAATTCCACCGGTGAACACCAGTGCATCTATTTGTTCTAGTGAGGCCATCATGCCGGCCAGGTGTTTGGCAGCTCTAAAGCAAAATACCTCCAAAGCAAGTTTGCATTGGGTATGACCTTCATCTGCCTTCTCACAAATTGTGCGCATATCGTTGCTCAGCTCAGATATACCGAGTAAACCGCTTTGCTTGTTTAGGAGTTCGGATATCTCCTCGGGCGAGTAATTCTGACTGATTAGAAAGTCAAAAATACCTGGGTCTATGTCGCCAGATCGGGTGCCCATTACAAGCCCTTCAAGTGGGGTCATGCCCATACTTGTATCAGCGCTTTTACCGTTTTTTATTGCCGCAACACTTGCGCCGTTACCCAGGTGAGCGGTAATAATGTTTAGCTCTGGCAATGACTTATTTATCGTTTCAGATGCACGCTTAGCAATATAGCGGTGACTGGTACCGTGAAAACCATAGCGGCGAACATTATGTTCAGAATAAAGCTTGTAGGGTAGTGCGTAAGTATAAGCTTTGGCTGGCATTGTTTGATGGAATGCCGTATCAAATACTGCAACTTGTGGGAGATTAGGGTGCAGCACTTGTAAGCTCTCGATACCCACTATATTGGCTGGATTATGCAATGGAGCAAGGGGGATGCAGGCTTTGATCTGCTCAAGTACTTGTTCGCTAATCACAACAGATTCGCTAAAGATATTACCGCCGTGAACAACTCTATGTCCGATGGCCTTGAGTTCTTCTTTGATTGGAAAGTGCCGAGCAAGTTTCTCTATTGCTGCTTGTAGGGCAAGCGCATGGCTGTTGCCAAGTTCCGAAGATAGGTTTAATAAGAGGGTTTCTTTCTCACCTGGGTGCTTAACAGTAAGTTTGCCTTCTGTCTGATTAAGCGACTCTGCCAAGCCTTCTGCGAGAAGGCTTGTTTCAGGGTGGGTTGAGTAGAGTGCAAACTTTAAAGATGAACTGCCACAATTGATAACAAGAATAAGGGAGTTAGCCATGCTAAATAAACGTTTCCTAAGTTTATTGGGGTGGCCTGAGTACTAATTCTCTGCAGAAATTTCCAAGGCCTTTCGAGATGATTCGAAATAGATCTCATTGATTTGTTTAGCATTTAACTCGAATTTGGCTAATGCTGTCCAGTCTAACTTTTGCCATTCAGACTGTTCAAAGGCAATTGTGGTGGATAGGGCAAGTCCGGCATTACCTTTTAATAGAGTGAGCGCATCATTTATTCCCGGTGCTAATGAAATATGAGAGACGATATCGCTTAGTGATTGATCAAAAAATGCATCAAGGCAAGAAAGCAGGCCGACGGTGTAAAACTGGTCTTTTAGGCTTGGTTCAATATATTCCGATAGCCTTTCACACATTAGTGCACGTACCAGCGCCATATAGTGCAGCGCTTCGGGCTTGTCGTCCAACTTGCTTAATGCCAGCAAGCTGGCCCAGCTCTTAATTTTATCTATGCCCAGTAAGGTGACTGCCTTGTGAATAGAGTCGATGGTGTTGCTTCGTTTAAAGGCGGCAGAGTTAATTAGCTTGAGAAGCTTGAAGCTTAGTGCCGGGTCTCGGGAAATAATGGAGGTTAAGCCATCCATATCAATCTCGGGTGCTTGAATTTCAGAAATTAGGTTAATTATTGCCATTTTTCCTGCAGCGATTTTCTTACCTTTAATTATCTCGGGCTTGGATAAAAAATAGCCTTGGAAGAGGTCGCAGCCAAGTTCGTGGCAGCGCTTAAATTGCTCAGGTGTTTCGATCTTTTCCGCCAGAAGAGTTACGTCATGCTGCTTAAGGTTTTTAATAGTTGCCTGTAATTCATCATCGTCCATTTCAGGTAGTTCTAGTTTAATAATGTCTACCAGTGGCAATATGCGTTGATAACGTTCATCCATAATAAAGTCATCAAGTGCTAGCGTGAAACCGCGTTGTTTAAGCTTTTTTAGGCTGGAAACAACCTTGTCTGTAATTTCGATATTTTCCAGTACTTCTATTACCACCGTATCAGGGTTGAATAGTGGTGGGTTATGCAGGAGTTCAGCAGTAAAATTGACATAGGCAGGCAGGTTATTCGTAATGCTTGATATATCGCTTTCTGTAAATAAATTAAGTAAAACCCGTGACGTTGCTAGGTTGCCATCAAAGCTACTAATGGGGGTGTCGCATTCACTGCGAAAGAGTAGCTCGTAACCAGTGACTGTTTTTGAACGGTCGTAAATTGGTTGTCTGGCAAGTAATACGTCGTTTTTATCGGTCATACTTTGTCTCAATAGAAAATCCCTAAATCGCACCAAAACTTGTTCGGATAAGTTGGGCGCGTAGTTTGTCTATAAGCAGTTTAGTTGACGCGGGTAAAAACAGGTGGAAAATGGTGCAAAAAAACGTAAAAAGATTGGGTTGGTATCTATATCTAGGGGGAGACTAAGTTCTTGGAAGTATTCGAGAGGTATTGGAGAAGTTAAGAAGGAAAATGGCGTCCCCTAGGGGAGTCGAACCCCTGTTACCGCCGTGAAAGGGCGGTGTCCTAGGCCTCTAGACGAAGGGGACGCAACTGCTTCTCCGTCGAAGTGGCGCGTATACTAGAGAAGAGGCTCGACCAAGTCAACACTTTAAATAAAAAACTATTCAATTTGTTGTAAGCAAGCTTTGAGATTGTTTGCAGTGAGGTCAAATGCTGCAAGAGTGCCCTTACGTTTTATTAGATTTTGGTACTGTTTTAATACTTTATGATGCGTAGTAGGAATCTGAGCTTCTAATTTTTCTTGCGAAAGTCCCTGGTCGATGAGCAGGATAATCTCGAATCGAAGTTTGTTTTCACCAGAGCAAAAATAGTATGCGTGCTCGGCCAAATCTATGGCGGGTAGACCTTTGTTCTTGTATACAAGAGTTGAACAGCGGGCAAAATTTGTGTTGATATCGGAATAGGCGTTTAACGTACCAATATCTTTGGCCAGTTGATACACATACTCGACGCGCTTACGGGCTTTTCT
>NZ_LWGE01001767.1:0-2323 GCF_001635315.1 Oleiphilus sp. HI0123 | reverse complement strand
AGTGTTAGCTGCGGTATCGGTTGAGGATACTGAAAGCTCGACAATGCTATTGAAACTCATGGCAAGTGCAGGACTGGCAGCATTGTTTGGGACACTGTGCTTCATTTTGTTCCGTCTTAATGCCCGGCTAAAAAACAACGTAAAGTCGCATGAAGCTACCGAACAACTCATGTCGAAACTAAGTAGCGCGGTAACAAATAGTGGTTCCAGTATTGTTATTACAAGCAGCTCAGGCTTGATTGAATATGTAAATGACAAGTTTTGCCAAATAACGGGCTACCAACGCGACGAAATCGTAAATAAGCCAATCGGCATTCTCAAACCAAGCTCTGAACATTGCGCAGCTGATATTTGTGCTCTCGATAGCGGCTTCCTGCAAAAACAAGATAGTTGGGAAGGTGAAATTCTTTGCTCTAAGAAAGATTCTAGCGTTTTCTGGAACACTATTACGATCTCGGCCGTCTATGATAAACATAACGAAATTAGTAGTTACGTCCTGTCCGCCGTTGACGTCACAGCCTTAAAAGAAGCTACCCAGAAAATGGAGCACTTGGCTCTTTTTGACTCCCTGACCGGTTTAGCAAACCGTCGGCTTTTTATTGATCGACTGCACCAATCCATTCTTAATGCACGACGACATCAAAAACTGACAGCGCTGTTCTTTCTCGACCTAGACCAATTTAAACGCATCAACGACACGCTGGGACACCAGGCAGGTGATCAATTACTGCTTACGGTTGCTGACCGTTTAAAATCCTGTGTTCGAAAGCAAGATACAGTTGCCCGTTTAGGGGGGGATGAATTTACCATTCTGCTTAACGATATATCCGATATCGATAAAATATCTGCCATTGCTCAAACGATCCTGGACACTCTTAAGGAACCAGTTAGGTTGGGTAAACATGAGGTGATTGTATCAACAAGTATCGGCATTACCTTAGCACCAACAGACAGCATCAATAGCGAAACGCTCATGAAGAACGCCGACCTTGCCTTATATATGGCTAAAGAGAACGGTCGAGATGGCTACCACTTCTTTACTGAAGCCTTAAACCTCCGCGCAAACAAGCTTCTGGAAATTGAAAATGAATTACGTGAAGCAATTAAAAATAACGACTTTTACCTAAACTATCAGCCTCAAATTAATCTGAAGACGGGTGAAATATCTAGCGTTGAAGCTCTGATACGCTGGGAGCATGCGACGAAGGGAGACATTTCCCCTGCTGACTTTATTCCCGTAGCCGAAGAGACCGGCTTGATCGTACAAATTGGTGAATGGGTGCTGAGAAACGCATGTAAAGAAATCATGCAATTAAATGCCCTAACTGGTCGCTCATTGAGAGTTGCAGTTAACTTATCGCCACGCCAGTTTGATGACCCGGAACTGGTAAATGTTGTTTCAAGCGCCCTCGAGCATTCAGGCCTCGCCGCAGAAAACCTGGAAATAGAAGTAACCGAAAGTATGCTAATGAATGACATTGATGCTGTCATAGCTCAACTCAATAGCATCAAATCTACTGGTTCCACTATTACCATCGATGACTTTGGTTCAGGCTACTCCTCTTTAAGTTATTTAAAGAGCCTACCTGTAGATATTCTGAAAATTGACCAGTCATTTGTTTACGATATTCCTGATGACCTCAATGCCATGGAAATCGCGTCTGCGGTCATTGCCGTTGCACATAAACTTAACCTGAAGGTCGTTGCAGAAGGCGTTGAAAATATCGACCAAAGAGACTTCTTGGTAATCAATAAATGCGACTATGCTCAAGGATACTTCTTTAGCCGGCCATTGACCTTCAAGAAAATGCATAATTTCTTCATTGAAAGTGACCTAAAGACTGCTTAAGCATCCTCTTCTTAAGTAGTCTATTGCCCCTCCCCCAGCACTAATCAAAAATGTAAAACACTGTAAATCCGCTGCACTTGTGTGAACCTGTACTCTAGCTTAACGCTACCCAATTCCATTTACATAGAATTACATGATGTATAATGTCGTCACATTTGAGAATTTGGAGACTAAACAATGCTGGTTGTTTTCATACATAGCCTTGAAATAGCATTACTTACTTTGCTCGGCACACTTGCCTTCCGCGTACATAACTTATACACAGCTGCTGGCTACGCAGAGAGCGGGCATATTGACAGAGTGATTAAGCGCTTGATGCAAGGCGATGTTGTCGATAATCAAGAGTACGAAACCAAGATGGAAAGTCTTAAAAAAGCTCAAACCTTTTCTGGCATCCAGCTGTTAGACATCAAAAGAAATTATGGTGACCTGCACCAGGAGAATCTGTCTTGGTTACGCGAAGCGATTAGCCTT
>NZ_LWGE01001766.1:0-2523 GCF_001635315.1 Oleiphilus sp. HI0123 | reverse complement strand
GATGACTCTCATCGCCTGGGGCACGACGATCAGTGACATAATCTTTCGCTCACTTAAGCCAACACTACGTGCGGCTTCAGTTTGTCCATGCGGCACCGATTGAACACCCGCTCGAACAGCTTCTGCAATGAATGCACCGGTATAAATACTTAAAGCTAAAACCAAAGCCATTAGTTCCGGGATTATTGAGGTTCCACCGCTGATATTGAAGCGCCCAAGCTCTGGGTATTCCAAGTGAAAAGGAACACCCATTATTAGTGTTGTCAGTAGCGGCAGCCCAAAAAGAATACCCAGACTGACTGAAAATACAGGAAACTGCTCGCCCGTATCATCTTGCCTTCTATGCGCCCAGCGGCGAAGAAAGAATATGCCAGCAATCGCTATACACAATGAAGCGTATACAAACATTGAGCCTTGCTCATCAATCACACTTGGGATAAACAAGCCTCGAACATTTAGAAAAATCGATTCACCAACAGAAAAACTGTCACGCGCTCCGGGCAATGAAGCCAGTACAGCGAAATACCAGAAGAAGACTTGTAGTAATAATGGAATATTTCGAAATATTTCTACATAAATGACTGATAAGCGTCTGACTAACCAGTTGTGGGAGAAATAAGCGACCCCCATAACAAAGCCGATAATAGTTGCCAATACGATACCAATCATCGAAACCATAATCGTATTAAGCAAACCTACGATAAATGTTTTCCCGTAGGTATGTGTCGCATCGTAAGGAATCAAGGACATTAAGATATCGAAGCCTGCGGTAGTAAATAAAAAGCCGAAACCGCTTTTTATTCCTCGAGCTTCCATATTGGCGATTGCATTGGAAACAATCGAATAGAAAAAGTAGCCAAGTGCGAAAACCAGGATTAATTGATAAATAATCGCCCTGTTACGAGGGTTATTTATAAATGAACCCGACTTAAGCTTTAAGTGTTCGGACTCCGGATCTGAAGACATAATATGGCCTTACAAATTATTTCCAAAAGAATGCTGTTAGCTACCTATAAAGCGAGCCATTTTTTTACTCAGCTTCTAGACTTAGTAAGCGCTAACTTATTATTTGAGAATTTTCTAGCTACTGGATTAAACAGCCTGCTACTAAACAAGCTGTCTAATCTTATGCTTACAAGAAGCCAACCTGTATTATCGAACAGGTGGGGAATACAGAATACCACCTTTGTTCCACTGGGCATTCAAACCACGTGAAATTTTAAGAGGTGAGTCCATACCAACATTACGCTCAAACGACTCGCCGTAGTTACCTACCTGCTTAACGATGTTATAGGCCCAACCGGCTTCCAAACCAAGCTTCTCACCAGCATCACCCTCAGAACCCATCAAACGTTTTTGAGCCGGGTTACCTTCAGCTTTAGCCTGATCTACATTTGTACTGTTAACACCTAAGAATTCTGCTTCTATCAAGGCGTTCATTGTCCACTTAACGATATTGAACCAACCATCATCACCCTGTCTAACCACTGGGCCTAATGGTTCTTTTGAAATAACTTCAGGCAAAACCATTGCTGAAGAAGGGTCTTTTAGGCCGATACGAATCGAATATAATTGTGATTGATCAGAGGTTAATACGTCACAACGGCCGCTTTCAAAGCCTGCACGAGTCTGATCTGAAGTATCATATGTAACTGCTGTGTACTTCATACCATTTGCACGGAAGTAGTCAGCCATGTTCAATTCAGTGGTGGTACCTGCCTGAATACAGGCAGATGCTCCATCGAGCTCTAATGCACTTTTAACACCTAGCTTTTTGGATACCATAAAGCCTTGGCCATCGTAGTAGTTTACACCAGCAAAGTTCAAACCTAGTGATGTGTCACGTGTATGAGTCCAAGTAGTATTACGAGACAAAATATCTACCTCGCCACTTTTTAGTGCTTCAAAGCGTTCTTTTGCAGTGAGTGGGCGATAAGTTACTTTATCTGCATCGCCTAAAACCGCTGCAGCAACCGAACGACAAACATCTACATCCAGTCCGCTCCACTGCCCTTTCTCGTCTTTTTGTGAAAAGCCCGCTAAACCGACACTCACGCCACAACTTACCATACCTTTCTTTTTTACTGCATCAAGTGTTGAACTTGCATAACTTTGTTGTGCAGTTAACCCTACTGCCACGATCGCAATACCAGCGGTCAATTTATTAAGTTTCATTATCCTAACCCCTTTATATAGTTGTATTCTCCCGTGACAGCATTACACGGTAGCATTTGAGATTAACATAGATCCAAAGCAAGATTGAACTCCTATTTCCGGATCCATTGTTATAATCGATTAAATATCACGAGTTCGTTAATTTCTGGGCAAGCCTTTTAATTCTGCATAAGTATCCTGAATCATTTTTGCATCTGCACTGGCCCGATGACGCGCCAGACCTGCTAATTCAATAACTTTGTCGTGGACGGGTGTCCATTGTTCTCGTTCTTCCTGGCTAAGCAATGAGAGTAAAGATTCAATTCGAAAGGCTTGTTTACATTCAGCTTTATCAAATAACTGACCCAG
>NZ_LWGE01001765.1:0-1196 GCF_001635315.1 Oleiphilus sp. HI0123 | reverse complement strand
GAAAGCGATCAATTGAGTAGGTACTCATCTCTTCAGTAAATTATAAACAAAAAAAATCCCCGACTTGCGGGGATTTTTTATTTGCCTAACTCAACTTAGTAGGCAACCAGTAGAGGTCCAAAGGCCACGATGAGCAATACTGAGCCCATTGTCATCATTGGCATCAGAATACGCTCATTGCGCTGGTAGAAGGTACCATCCTTAACTTCTTCATCAGCTTTAAGCGCTTCTTCTTCACCCACCACTTGGCGTGTTAACAAGTGATTCAATGCTACCGGCGGGCTCAAGTAACCCAACTCAAAGGCAACCAAAGTCATCATCCAGAAGTGAATTGGATCAATACCAGCCTGGTAAGCAACCGTAGCGATTGTTTGGCTTACCAGAATTACCGCACCAAAGGCTTCCATAATCATACCCATGACAACCAACGCACACACCATAAGGGCCATTGCTGTCCAGATACTTGAGAAGTCACTTGGGAACATCTCAACAACACCGGTTCGTTCGATCATACCACCCAAACAGATACTACAAGCTACCAATAGTAGCAGGGCACCAATTTCAGCCGTTGTCTGGTTGGTGGCTGTACGCACACAGTATTCAATACCTTTATGTGGCTCGGTTGACTTACCATCTTCACTCACCATGTCTTTCTTGGTGATATGTTCAAAAATAAGAATAACGATCATCATCACAGGTAAGATTCGCGCTGCAGAGAACTCATCCAACTGAACGTTTAAGGCCATGTTATAGAACATAATAACGCCACCCATACAAAGGATGTAAGGAATGAGAGGCTTAATTTGCGAAAATGTCTCTGGCAGTGCATCACCAACAGAGGCTAATTGAATCTTGCTCTGACGGTTCACAAACATAACCATAATAAAGAACATAAAGGCACTTAGCGCAAAGACCCATACACCCCAGCCAAATAGTTGGTCGGTCGTTACTTCACGGTTCATGAACGCGATAACAACAACAAGCAAACATGGTCGCAATACAACACCCATACTACCTGACATCGCCGTGGCTGCGAGTGCCAGATTGCGGCGTGCGCCAGCTGCTCTAATTTCGTGATAGATTACTGCACCAGCAGCGATAACGAAGATACCAGAGCCACCTGTGTAGGCAGTCGGTACAGCAGCAAGAACAACCACAACAAAAGCCAACATTTCCGGAGGCATTTTCCAAGGCTT
>NZ_LWGE01001764.1:0-1638 GCF_001635315.1 Oleiphilus sp. HI0123 | reverse complement strand
CGCAAGATTATCAATAGCGTCTATAGGAAGCGCCTGACCAGTCTTAACGTCCGTGAGAATACCGCCCATGAGTTCAACTGCTTCTTCATGAACCTTTTGAGCCGCCAGCATTTCCTCGCCCAAACCTAAACGCGGCTTGTTTAACGAGCTCAGTTCACCTGCCGCTGCTAGTTTCTTTTCATTTTCTTTGTCAATCTCGGCAAGGGTCGGCGCATCCTTTAAATCCTCACCTAGAAAAGTATCGATATAGACTTCTTTAATGCCTAGTTTTTTATCTTTTCAACAGTTAGATCTTTCTTGATTTTCCCCTTCTTCTTAAAGTTGGAATGAGGAATCCAATCACTATTAAGATCAGATATATACATTCCAACTTGAAGGGAGTCGATAGGAATTCGTTTGATCATATTTATTCTTACACGCTAAAGCAGGTGCGAATTAAAAACACCTGCCAATTTGTGAATAGCTTCTTTTTGTCGATATATAGAGTATAGGTGCTCGATACAAATTAACCACTTCCAATAATAAAACTATTCCACTCGATGTGGTGCCAATTTGACCCCTTGAACACGTGCTCCGGCCATCTTCACACTACCTTTATAACGATCTTCTCCTGTAGAACTGAACTCAAAACCATATTCACGAATAATCTGTAAGCGCCCAGCATTCCCTCTCTTGAGCTTCAATGAGCGCAAAACGACTGTCTGGTCAAGAATACTTAAGTCCAATTCACGACAATGCTTCGCCGCGGCTCTTAGAGCAATATCTTTTAACTCTCTTGCTTTAAGCCAATACCAAACAATCAGGCAGACAAGCAACGTCAGAACCAATGATCTTAAAGACAATATAACCTCCGCATTCGAAACTCTACTCGCGCCTTGGGTTTAGGCTTCATACAAGCATACCTGATTCCGTCCCTGCTTCTTGGCTTGATACAGTGCCAAGTCAGCATTTTGATAAATTTGCCAAGCAGTTTCTGTCTTAGCTGTCGCGAATGCAATACCGAATGAGGCTGTCAAACTTATCCGTTGCCCCTGCCAAAAGCAGTCTGTACTTTCAATCGTGGCACGAATTCTTTCTGCCAATATATGCGCTTCATCTTTACTTTCGCCACAGACAATAATACTCATCTCTTCTCCGCCAACGCGCGCGGCAGTATCATTCTTCCTGCAATTTGCAAGAATCAATGTAGCAACCTTCTTCAATACTTCATCACCTGCCTGGTGCCCAAATCGATCATTTACTTGTTTAAAAAAGTCTAAATCAATTTGAATAATGGCCATTGAGGCACCGGTACGCAGATGCTGCTGAAACTCTTGTTCTAAACGGTTTTTATAATAACGCTTATTGTAAAGCGCCGTTAGGCTATCGGTCAGTGCCAGATCTGTAATCATATGCTCTCGACGACCAATAAAATAACCTAGCAATGAAAACACAATTCCCGTTGCCAAGCTCATATAGACATAGAGTAATAGATCAAAATGTTCACCAGAGAATGGATCACGCCCCGCAAGTTTCTGGACTAGAACCCAACCCGCCGGTGCACCTAACGATAAAGCCAGGCCGTACAAAGCCCTCAGAACCGGTAAGGATACAAAACGGGTGAGCCGGTTTGAGATTTTAGCGTTAGAACTACGTATC
>NZ_LWGE01001763.1:0-990 GCF_001635315.1 Oleiphilus sp. HI0123 | reverse complement strand
TGTGTTTCTTTCTGGGATATTTTCTTAAACTCTGCAAACTCTTCCATCAGCTTTTTCTTATAGCTATCGAAGGCGTTTGTTTCTTGAAGTTTGAATTTCTCAAACTCGGACATTTCCGGTTTTTTACTAGGGGGTGCACTTTGCTCGAAAGCTTTGTCGATGTCACCAAAAGCTTCGTTCATTTCATTAAAAGGGTCACTAGCAGAAAGGTTACTTATTGGAAGTGCTAGCAAAACCGCTAAATTGAGTAACTTAAAGCCGCCCTTTTTCATAACGTTATCCTTTTATTTGTTTAAGGCTTCAATACGATTTAGGAAGAGCCAGGAGCGAGCTTGTACCCGCCCTGGCAAAGGTGATAAGCGCCGTGATTAGTTTTCAGCGCTAAACTCAGCTTCCATTTCATCGGCTGCTTTCTTGGCTAAGAAACGCTCATATAAAACAGCTTCGTTTTTAGGAGAGATGCTTTTGCCAGAACCTTGAAGCAAGTCTTTAAACAAAGATTCGGTGAGTTCTGGAGACATAGTCACCATGACGCATAGCTTTTGTGTGTCGTCCGGGAAGTCTACATAGTCAATTTTGGTGACGCGGCTACCAGATAAGGTTTTGTTTGCTAGCTGCTTGGAAACCGACTCAAAAGTACCGCCGGTGGTTGAGCCTTCAGCTGTATCGGTTAGACGCTGGTAGGTCTTATCCATGGCTTTAACTTTTACTTCAATCTGCTTGGCTAGTTCTGCGCGAGCTAAAGCCGTTGCTTTGTTTTTCAATACGTTCATATCAGTGGTTGCGCTTACGCATTGTGTGTCAGCGATACCGTTTTCAATGATAGGCATTAGCACCCATGAAGGTAACTTCGCTTTAGGTGCTTCAGGTGCAGGGGCTTGAGAAGCACAAGCGCCAAGCAATGAAAATGCAACAGCCGTAGAAAGTGTTTGGAGGGATTTCTTCAGTTTCATGTTTCTTCCTTATGGGTAGTTTATGTTTTGTTATTTA
>NZ_LWGE01001762.1:0-850 GCF_001635315.1 Oleiphilus sp. HI0123 | reverse complement strand
TAAGACATCACTTCCATTTTCATCGCTGCTGCCGCTGCCAACGTTTGCGCAAGTGCATGCTGCTGTTGATAGGCAAGATATCTCGGCGGTACTGGCTGCTCACTCACCATCGGCTGCACCGCTTGGGTGGTGTCGTGTTGCTTACAAAGCCAATGCCAATTTTCTAGCTGCTGAACAAACGCGGCGGCTTTACGGGCACAAAAATCTTGCTCCGTGCGAGTGCGCCATAGCACCTGTTCGTCACCGTCTTTTTGATAACGCACTTCACAGGGCGGCACGCCATTTTGTTGGCCATAAATCACAGAGACAATGCGCTCTTCTTCGTTAAGCATGCAACGATAATGGATGTCCGCATAAGCGTGTGTGCCGATCAGAAGCACCAATATGCCGACACTTAATTTTGTTATTACAATCCCCACCCTACCGCGCATATCATTCCTTAATTATTAACGCCATGACTACGCCAAATACCGGTCAATAATGGCGAAGATTTCTTTTCGATAATTGCTGTGCTCGTTAGCCAGATGATGGCGCGCGCCGGTCAGCATATGAATCTGTGGGTCAGTAAATTTTTCACGAATAACACTAAGATTAAACCGCCAGTCTACCGTTTCATCACTGTCGCCTTGTATGACGACTGGACTAAAGGTCACCGGTGAATTTTTGAGAAAATGCGGCAACCATTTTTTCAGTGCGCCAACCCATTGTGCAGGCACATGGCGCGGCTGAAGTGGGTCATGATTTTCGAGAAAATCGAGAAACTCGCTGTCTCCGGAGTTAATCGAGAAAACACGTTTAATTTGTTTCGCGAACGGACTGATTGCGGTATGTAGCCACTTCACAAACGGCC
>NZ_LWGE01001761.1:0-1000 GCF_001635315.1 Oleiphilus sp. HI0123 | reverse complement strand
GGGTCACTTCCCCTAAGTTTGATGAGCCGTAGGAATTATCGGGGTAACCATATTTTTGTGATAATAAATCCTTTATTTCATCGATATACCACTTATTAGAAGATGGAAATTTATACTGAATCTGTGCCAAATAATCACCTGATGAACCATAATCATTTCCATCTGATTCTTGAGAATAGAAAACTAACATCTCTGTTGAGCCAGGCATGATATTTCTGGAATTATAATTATCTGCAAAATAGCTATATTTCTCTCGAGTAGGCCTAGCGCCTGCCTCTTTTATGGCTGACCGCATTTCATCTCGGGTAGCGCCGTAGAGATGAATACCAAATAGCTTCGGAGAATTCGGGTGTTTTTTCTGAATGGCTAGCATATTTTCCAATGTTTTAAGATTGTTTACTGCATACTCATTGCCAGAATCAGCGGCCAACTTAAATAACTCCTTAGCTTTCGTTAAGTCTTTTTCTCCTCCTTCGCCACGCTGATACATTAATGCTAAATTATTCTGAACGGCACTTGAGGGTTTATCAGAGAGCGCTTTCTCGTACCAACTCCTAGCCGCAGTTAAATCCTTGCTAACACCCTCTCCTTCACTTAAGAAATAAGCCACGTAAAAATAAGCGTCTGATTTCCCGTTATCAGCAGCTTTCTTAAAATATTTATAGGCTTCTCGCGTGTTCTTCGATACCCCTTTACCATCTTTTAGCAGAAGGGCTAACTGATATGCTTCATAAGCGCCATCTTGATCTGCAGCTAAGTTGTACCATTTTGCAGCCTCAGAATAATCAGGCGTTCCAAGTTTTCCCAACCTATATATGTCACCGAGATAACCTTGGGCATCGTAATGCCCCTCTTTGGCAATCGGCAACCAAACTTGAAGTGCTTCGGAAAACTTTTTACTCTCATAAAGCTTAAGGCCTTTTTTATAATCATCAGCAAAGATTGTGTTTAAAGAATTTTTGCTATATTGATCACCGGCTGTTGAGGCTTTTCTAAACCA
>NZ_LWGE01001760.1:0-655 GCF_001635315.1 Oleiphilus sp. HI0123 | reverse complement strand
GTTTGTCGCTTGTGGATTTCCTCAAGTCACTTTTAAAGATAGTGATAAGTTAGCTTTTAAACATTGGCTTAGTACGAAATTCAAGTTTGCTAACCAAATTCAATTATCCTTTAAACATTCCTATCTTGTTACCCAAAACTATTATAGAGCGCTAGTGATTAGTTCTGCCGGTAGTCTAAGTATTAAAAGCTCAAATCCAGCTTCCTTAGATAATTTCGTATTGTTTGTTAATCGTGCTGGCTCGTTTGTTATTCTCTATTTGCCAAATAAGACTGAACCATACATCGAACTTGCGGCAACAATTGGAGAAATAAGAGACGAAGTAGAACTTTTATCCGTGCTAGAGTCGAATCGGCTGTCCGTCAGCTGGTTTAAATCTAACACTCGCATTATGAATCATATAAATCATGAAAAAGGTTGGGAGAAGGTTCTAGCGAATAAACTTGTGCATTTAAATCTCGTAGAAGAAAAAGCTTTAGAATTTTATATCAATCGAACCTAGGATCCCTTTTTGAATATCTACGATCAGCAGTGGACTACCGGCAGTATATGTAGCTTAAGTTCTGTATAAAATTTGAATAAAGGAAAACAATATTGAGTAACTTCGCAATAGGTATATTGAGTTTAATAGTCTTGTACGTTTCCTTAGTATCGC
>NZ_LWGE01001759.1:0-2414 GCF_001635315.1 Oleiphilus sp. HI0123 | reverse complement strand
ATTACGATAAAGATTGTGATCTATCGATCATTAAAGGTAAGAAAGTTTCAATTATTGGTTATGGTTCGCAAGGTCATGCTCATGCCTGTAACTTGAAAGATTCTGGTGTTGATGTAACGGTTGGTCTACGTGCAAATTCTTCTTCTGTAGCGAAAGCGGAAGCGCATGGTTTGACTGTTAAGCCGGTTGCTGAGGCTGTCTCTGGTGCTGATGTAGTAATGATTTTGACTCCAGATGAGTTTCAGTCTGTTTTGTACAAAGAAGAAATTGAGCCAAACATTAAGCAGGGTGCTACTCTAGCATTTGCTCATGGTTTTGCTATTCATTATAACCAGGTTGTGCCTCGTGCCGATCTTGATGTTATCATGATCGCTCCAAAAGCGCCGGGCCACACGGTTCGTTCAGAATTTGT
The DNA here is from genome assembly GCF_001635315.1 of Oleiphilus sp. HI0123. Classification (NCBI taxonomy): domain Bacteria; kingdom Pseudomonadati; phylum Pseudomonadota; class Gammaproteobacteria; order Oceanospirillales; family Oleiphilaceae; genus Oleiphilus; species Oleiphilus sp. HI0123. The sequence continues at coordinate 2,002 of NZ_LWGE01001759.1, read as the reverse complement.
GAAGGGCGGTGGTATTCCAGACTTAATCGCTATCTATCAGGATGCAACGGGTAAGGCTAAAGATGTTGCGCTATCTTACGCTTCAGGTGTAGGTGGTGGTCGTACGGGCATTATCGAAACAACTTTCAAAGATGAAACTGAAACTGACTTGTTCGGTGAGCAGGCTGTTCTTTGTGGTGGTGCTGTTGAGTTGGTTAAGATGGGTTTTGAAACGCTTACTGAAGCGGGTTATGCGCCTGAAATGGCTTACTTCGAATGTTTGCATGAATTGAAGTTGATCGTAGACCTTATGTATGAAGGCGGTATCGCCAATATGAACTACTCAATCTCAAACAATGCTGAATACGGCGAGTATGTAACGGGCCCAGAAGTTATTAACGAAGAGTCTCGTGCAGCGATGCGTAATGCGCTTAAGCGTATTCAGAATGGTGAGTATGCGAAAATGTTCATTTCAGAGGGTGCAACAAACTATCCTTCAATGACTGCGTACCGTCGTAACAATGCTGCGCACCCAATCGAGCAGGTTGGTGGTGAGCTTCGTAAGATGATGCCATGGATTAACAAGATTGTTGATAAGAGCAAAAACTAAACATTAGTTGTTTTTGCAGGTAAGATAAGGCGGCTCTCTGGTTTTTCCAGAGAGCCGTTTTTTTATGTTTAATGATGAGAGTTGATGATGAGTGATATGAATTCAGAAAAGCAGGGTGATGTAGAAAAGGAAGAGGTGAGCGAGTCGCCGGCTCATCGTTCAAAGCTGGGGCGAGGGATCTATCTGTTGCCGAACCTGTTTACAACAGCTTCGTTGTTTTCTGGATTCTATGCGATCGTCGCTGCTATGAATGGTCATTTTGATAATGCAGCAATTGCCATCTTTATATCAATGATTCTGGATGGCTTAGATGGTCGTGTGGCGCGTATGACGAATACGCAGAGCGCTTTTGGTGCAGAGTACGATAGTTTGGTCGATATGGTTGCTTTTGGTGTGGCACCCGCTCTTGTCGCGTTTACTATGAATTTGCATACTTTGGGTAATTTGGGGTGGATTGCGACCTTTATCTATGTGGCGGGTGCTGCGTTGCGTCTAGCGCGCTTTAATACACAAATTGATGAGGTGGATAAGCGCTACTTTATAGGGCTTCCAAGCCCTTCGGCGGCGGCAATTGTGGCTGGCTTTGTATGGGCGGCGCATCATTACGAGCAGTCGGGCTGGTTAACTGCGTTAACGATGGTGATAGTTGCGGGTGCAGGGGTGTTGATGGTGAGTAATGTTAAGTATCACTCCTTTAAAGAGTTTGATATGAAAAGAAGGGTTCCGTTTACTACCTTGCTTATTATAGTTCTGGTTTTTGCGGTCATTGCGTTAGAGCCGTCGCTAGTACTGCTTGGGGTCTTTGCTTTATATACTTTATCTGGGCCATTTAATGCGTTACTTGGTCGCAATAAAGTGACTGAAAAGTCTTAATTACATTCGCTAACATAAAAATGTAAAGAAAGTTTGATAAAGGTGTTGACCTAAAGAATCAGCTCTATATAATGCGCACCTCCTTAAGGCGAACCGCTTCGAAAGCGGCGAAGTTTGAAGGAGATAGAGGATAAATTAAGTGATTAAAATCAGTAATTTATCTTCGCTTGTTAAAGGTTTTGGTTTTCGGTTTTGAATTTAAATTTCTTCGAAAACAAATTAAAAAAAATCGTTGACAAGCAAATGAGACGCTGTAGAATACGCGCCTCGCTTGAGGGATCTCAAGCAAGCTCTTTAAAAAATTAACCAAGCAATTCGTGTGGGCGCTGGCTGAGATGATTTCACGATAAAGCACTCTGATCTAACTTGTTAGAGAGGATGTTGCTTAAGAAATTATCAAGTCAACGACCTGTACAATTTATTTGAACAGTAAGTAACTTGAGCAAGTATATGAAGCTTTTGCTTCGACTAGATTGAACTGAAGAGTTTGATCATGGCTCAGATTGAACGCTGGCGGCAGGCTTAACACATGCAAGTCGA
>NZ_LWGE01001758.1:0-1354 GCF_001635315.1 Oleiphilus sp. HI0123 | reverse complement strand
AAACAACTCATACAGTCCACTTATCGCAAGTTTACTTCTAGGGAAGGATTCCGCCCGCGATATGGGCAAAGAGTAATGATTGCCGAGATAGCAAAATATTTAGGCAGCATTAAAGAAGATGATCAGGGTGCACGAAAGTCCGACCCAGCAGTATGTGTTGTCGAGGCAGGAACCGGCACTGGAAAAACGCTTGCTTACAGCATTTCAGTGCTCCCTCTTGCTTTAGCGCAAGGTAGAAAAGTTATCGTTTCTACCGCTACAACCGCTTTGCAAGATCAGGTCATGAGCAAGGACCTACCTGAGCTAGCGAAATACTCCGGCCTTGATTTCAACTATGCCCTGGCAAAAGGTCGGGGTCGTTACCTTTGTCTGAGCAAGCTGGATCAACAGCTTGATAATGCCAATAGCGATACTACTGCGTTACCGCTATTTCTAACCCAGGAAGATAGCGTTTCTACCGATAAATCTGAGCTAGAGGTGTATCTATCTAAATACGCTTCAGGAGCTTGGGATGGCGACAAAGATACCTGGGAAAGCGTGATCGAACCTGAAGTTTGGCGCAGTCTATCGACTGATAATCAGCAGTGCAGCAAGCGCCGTTGCAGCTATTTTAATTCTTGCCCTTATTATGAAAGCAGAAAGACCTGGGACAATGCTGACATTGTCGTGGTTAATCATGATCTTTTGTTATCAGATCTGGCTTTGGGTGGTGGCGTTATATTGCCAGCACCCGAGCAGTCTATTTTGGTACTGGATGAAGGGCACCATTTGGCAGATAAGGCACTCAATCATTTTACGGTTCAAGGCGGTCTTAAAAGTACCGATAACTGGCTCAAGGTGCTTAGCAAAGCAATGGTGGAGCTTTCACCTTATTTATCGCAGGGTAATTTTCTTCACAAAAATATTGAGGATATTTCCTTGGTATCTACTCAGCTACATGACTGGATTACACGTACTTATGATTACCTTGCTCAGGAAATTCAATGGGATGAAGAAGACAATAATAGTGTCAAACGATTTCGCTTCCCACAGGGAGTTATACCCGAAGCGCTTTTAGATGCAGCGCAAGAACTAAAAGTTTTGTTTGCGAGTTTATGTCGTTTGCTTGACGATATTCGAAACGAAATGAACAAAGTTGTTGATGAAAAATCAGATTGCGGTTTATCTCGAGAAGAAGGGGAGCAATGGTTTCCTGTTATTGGTGCATTGTGTGACAGAGCCGAAGGTTTGCACGCGCTTTGGATGTTCTACGGAAAAGTTGAAAAAGAAGGTGCGCCGCCGAATGCGCGTTGGTTAATGCTGCGTGAATATGAAAACGCTGCCGATATTAGCTTGCATGGTAGCCCATTAAGCG
>NZ_LWGE01001757.1:0-2211 GCF_001635315.1 Oleiphilus sp. HI0123 | reverse complement strand
AATCGCCACGCCAGTACGCGCCAGAAATACGCATTAGTTTAAAATGATGGCAGAATTTCATGTTCGGCACGTGAGGGCCGCGGCACATATCTATATATTCTTCATGGTGATACAAAGCTGGCGTATCGGTCTTGGCGATATTTTCGTCAAGAATTTCCATTTTATAAGTTTCACCACGCGCTTCGAAAGCATCTCGTGCTTCTTGCCAGCTTACGGTCTTCTTAACAACGTCATAGCTCTTCTTAGCAAGCTCAAGCATACGCTTCTCGAGGGCTGCCATATCTTCTTCAGTGAGACGATGCTCTAAATCAACATCATAGTAGAAGCCATTTTCAATCGTTGGGCCAATCGCCATTTTGACATCAGGCCAAAGCTGCTTAATTGCGTGACCAACAAGGTGAGCGCATGAGTGACGCAATATTTCAAGGCCATCTTCATCTTTTGCAGTGATAATACTTAGTGTGGAATCTTCTTGAATCAACTCACAAGCATCGACCAATACATCATTTACGCGACCAGCGATGGTTGCCTTGGCAAGACCTGGACCTATATCTGCAGCAACATCCAATACGGATACAGCATTTTCAAACGAACGTTGACTACCATCAGGAAGCGTAATAACTGGCATATCTACCTCAAAATCAGTGGTGGCCCTTACTAAAGGTCACATGAGTTAAAAATTAAAAAATTACAAGCGCGCGATTCTAAACAAAAAACAAGTAAATTTGTACCGATATCTCCAAGTTTACGTTGATCGATGCACATCAATACTAAAACTGCGACCTTATTCCTAAGTGGCTCCAAAAAAGAAAAAACCCCGACACTCATTGAGTATCGGGGTTTTTAGACTCCTTAAGATTAAGCAGCAGCTTTTGCCAGCTTAGCTCTTTCTTTTGCAGCAATCTTATCAGGGCGAACAAGGAAGCGTGCCATCGCGGGTAGCAACCACAAGCTGCCAACCATGTTCCACAAGAACATAAAGAACAGCAGGATCCCCATATCTGCCTGGAATTTAATTGGCGAGAATATCCAAGTAAATACACCCAAACCAAGGGTCATACCCGTAAAGCAGACCGCTTTACCTGTCGTTCTAAGCGTCTGAAAGTAAGCCTCTTGTAAGACCACACCTTGTTTCAGTTTAGTCTCTAACTGACTATAGATATAGATACCATAATCGACACCAATCCCCACACCCAAGGCAATAACAGGAAGTGTCGCAACTTTAATACCAATACCCAATTGAGCCATAAGCGCTTCACACAGAACCGAGGTAAGTGCCAAAGGTGTAACGATACAAATAACAGCAGCTAAAGACCTGAACGTAATCAGACACAAAATACTAACGACCGAGTAAACAGAGGCTAACATGACATTCTTAGCCTTGGAAATAACCTCGTTAGTCGCCGCTTCAACACCTGCATTACCTGCCGCAAGTAAGAACTGGTAGTTTTCACTTGGGTACTGATCGATCAAGTCTTCCATCGTGTCGATCACAGTATCAAGCGTATCGGCCTCATGATCCTCCAAGAAGATGATCATTGGCGTCATACTACAGTCTGAATTAACCAGGCCTGAAGGTGCTCGCTGTATAGAAGAGTTAATAATTGACTCATTTCGGGATATTTCAAACCACTTCAAGCTTCCCTCATTGAGCGCTTTAGTCACCAATTTGGACACTGAGACCAAAGAAGCGGTAGATTCAACGCCTGGTGTATTTTCCAAACGCCATTGCATACGATCCATGACATCCATTAACTCATAGGTCGAACACATTTCTTTTGGCGTTTTAATCATCACAACCATAATATCGGCGCTGGTACTATAGTTGCTGATAATATAGTCGTTATCTAAATTGTAGCGAGAGTCAGGTCGCAGCTCTGGCGCACCTTTATCCAAGTCACCTATTTTAAGATCTTTCTGGTAGTAGAGACCTATACCACAACCCAGTATTGCAATAAGCACTGAAATCGGTGCCACACTTGGGTGAGCCATAAATGAAAGTGCGCGCCACTTTTTGTCACCATGAAGTTCAACATGCTTAGCATGCTTCAGGCCACCTTTACTCAAACCAGAGTACGAAACGATCACTGGATGGAGAACAAGGTTGGTAACAATAATAACCGCCACACCTACACCTGCGGCAACAGCGAGATCTTTAATCACGTCAATTTCAATGAACAATAATGTCAAAAAGCCAATCGCATCTGAAAG
>NZ_LWGE01001756.1:0-1723 GCF_001635315.1 Oleiphilus sp. HI0123 | reverse complement strand
ACCTTACCGTGGCACTGCTTATACTTCTTGCCCGAGCCACATGGGCAAGGCTCATTACGCCCTACTTTACGGCCTTCTCGCGTCACAGGGGCCTGCTTTTCTTCAGCCGCCGGAGCCGAGCCACCTTCACTACCGGCTGCATTGGCATCTGCATGTTCAGTCTTTGCCCGGCCCAATTGCTGTTCTAGCTCTTGCTGTCTGCGTCGCTCTAGCTCTTCAGCCTCGTCTTGAGTCTGAATCTTCACGTGACTGGTCACACGTACCACGTCATTTTTCAAATTGCCCAGCATCGATTCAAATAGAACAAATGCTTCTCGCTTGTATTCCTGCTTAGGGTTTTTCTGAGCGTAGCTGCGTAGATGGATACCCTGACGTAATGCATCCATTGATGCCAAGTGCTCCTTCCAAAGCGTATCAAGAATATGTAGAAACACTTGTTTCTCGAAGTTACGCATAGACTGCGCACCCGCCGTCTCTTCTTTCTCTTTGTAAACTTTAACGATCTCTTCAATAATCTTGGTTCGCAAGGTTTCTTCGTGCAAGCTATCGTCACTATCCAACCATTCTTGTACGGGGAGTTTAACCGCAAACTCTGACTCAAGATGGCTTTCAAGCCCGGCGATATCCCACTGCTCGTCTAGGCTTTGCGGTGGAATAAAGCGACTGATCGTATCATCAACAACTTCTTCGCGAATCGCTGCAACGATATCTGAAATATCATCAGACTCCATCACCGAGTTACGCTGCTCATAAATCACACTACGCTGATCGTTCGCCACATCATCGTATTCCAGTAAGGACTTACGAATATCAAAGTTACGGCCTTCTACTTTACGCTGAGCCTTTTCAATCGCATTACTCACCATCTTGTGCTCGATGGCCTCACCTTTGTCCATACCCAAGGCTTGCATGATGTTACGTACACGATCCGAGGCAAACAGACGCATCAAGTTATCTTCTAAAGACAAGAAGAAACGGGTACTACCTGGGTCACCCTGACGGCCAGATCGTCCACGAAGCTGGTTATCGATTCGACGAGACTCGTGACGTTCGGTACCCAAAATATGCAACCCGCCTGCCTCAAGTACGGCTTTATTTCGTACTTCCCAGTCAGCTTTGATTTTAGCGATCTTGTCATCACTTGGGTCTTTCAATGCTTTAATTTCAGCTTCCCAATTACCACCCAGAACAATATCCGTGCCACGACCAGCCATGTTCGTCGCAATGGTTACAACACCCGGCAAACCGGCTTGCGCAACGATCTGAGCTTCTTGAGCATGCTGCTTCGCATTCAATACACTGTGCTTAATGCCTGCTTTCTTAAGTAATGCAGACAAAAATTCAGATGATTCAATAGATGCAGTACCCACTAGTATCGGGCGCTTTTGCGCAACCACAGCTTTTACTTCATCAATGATCGCTTGGTATTTTTCTTCCTGCGTCAGATAGATCAGGTCGTTATGATCAATTCGCTGAATCTCTTTGTTTGTCGGAATAACGACAACATCCAAACCATAAATTTGCTGAAACTCGAATGCTTCGGTATCCGCCGTACCCGTCATACCAGCCAGTTTCGAATAAATTCGGAAGAAGTTCTGGAAGGTGGTTGAAGCCAAAGTCTGGCTTTCAGCCTGAATTGCAACATTCTCTTTAGCTTCTATCGCCTGGTGCAAACCTTCGCCCCAACGACGACCAGCCATGGTTCGGCCGGTATGTTCATCGA
>NZ_LWGE01001755.1:0-7706 GCF_001635315.1 Oleiphilus sp. HI0123 | reverse complement strand
ACCTCCGAGAGTACCTGTATACCTTCAGCATTAATACCGTCATCATTGGATATCAGTAAACTCATCGTGTGCTCCGCATGCCTTGATTACCCTCTCCCAAGCCTTGAGACAAGTTAAACACTTCGGCAAGCAATGAAGTAGCAAAGACTCCCGTAGGTAATTGAAACTCTAGTTCAAGCTCAGCCTCTCCCATTGACCAAGACATCGCCTCAGGGACAACAAGGTATGGCCTCCGCTCTAAACGCAATCGATTTTGATGTATTCCTTTTTTAAAGGCAGGGTGCGCCTCTAGAATTTCTTTCTCTGGCTCAGTCAGTTCGTTACTTCCTGGCGTTTCGTCTCCGTATAGTGGGCCGCTTAGATCAGCGCTCAAGTCATCCCCACTTTCTATCAAGCTTGCTAGATTCAAGTTGTATAAGTACGAACGAGCTGCCGATAAATAGAAAGAACGCTGGCTTTTAGATGCTTTAATCTTACCTTCAAAATATTGTACGCCACGATCCAGATTCGCACCGTCAAAGCCGAATCGTTGAGGACCGAAGTAATTTGGAAAACCTTTATCTCTGACTTGTAGCAAAAGAGCTTCCACATTAGCCATATTGTCAATATTTCTCACCACCAACCTAAAGAAGTTGGCACTATGCTCGCCGCGTCTTAACTTCTTATTATGCCGTTGATAACTGAGTACTTTTACGCCTTCACATTCAAATTCGTTCCAATTAGGCTCAGGCTTATTCCCTAAATAAACACTAAACCATTGCCGGGTAAGCGCCCAACGATCCTTTAAACCTGACAGCCCGACATCCACTTTTTTGACGTGGGAGAAACGCGCTAACTGACCCGCCACATACTCAGTATTCTGACCATTTTTTTCCAGCCATAACCAAACGTGCTCCCCCTCACCACTTAGCTCAGGATTCATGACCTCTTCAACAAAGAAGTCTTCTTCTTTTGTCTTAATGACACCGGCAGGCCGCGGTAAGTCAGCGATACATGGAAAAACCAGATTGAACTGTGATTCTGGTAATGACCTTACTTCACTCACACGCTTCTCCTTTCACTTTCGCAGCTAGGTTTAGGCACTAACAATACACTTGCCTGACAAGCAACTCCTTCCTCACGCCCTGCAAAACCAAGGCGCTCTGTAGTCGTTGCTTTAACACTCACCAGCTCAGGAGAAACCTGTAAGTCCTGAGCAATATTTTCCTGCATCTTTCCTATATGCGGCGCCATCTTAGGAGCTTGAGCAATAATAACGCTATCGATATTGGAAACTACAAAACCTTTTTCTGAAATCAAGTGGTTTACTGCAGACAACAGTTCTCGACTATTTGCCCCTTTCCACTTTTCATCAGTATCAGGAAAGCGCTTACCGATATCACCTAAGGCCAAAGCACCTAACATTGCATCCATAATCGCGTGAATCAGCACATCCCCGTCGGAATGCGCAATAAAAGATTTGTGATGGGGAATTTTGACGCCTCCCAGGATAATTTCTTCACCCTCGCAAAATGCGTGCACGTCATAACCGTTCCCGATTCTCGGAAAGCTATTCATTTTTTCACCTCGTCCCAGCTGCGTCCGCGCAGCCAAGGTATCTGCAGCCAAACGTAAATCGTGCGGCCGCGTAATTTTGATATTGTCATCTGAGCCTTCAACTAGGCAGGGCGCCCCACCCATATGCTCTATTGCTGACGACTCATCGGTCACCGTCAGCCCAAGCCGCTGACATTCACTTAGGGCATGGCGCAGCTCGGCAAAACGAAAGACTTGTGGTGTAAATGCTCGCCAAAGTTTGTCCCGATCCGAAGTACCCTCAATCGCCCTTCCATCTTGTGATACCTTAATCGTATCAACAACGCGAGACGCCAGAATAGCACCGCCCTCTGAACCGTCCCAGGCGTCAACATGTTCAATCAAGTTATCTATATCTTCTCGACTTAAACAGGGCCGCGCAGCGTCATGCACCCACACCCAATCTTGCTCATCGGCAATACCTACCAAAGCATCAAGACCATTTAAAACAGTATTGAAGCGTTCACTACCACCCTTATACTGAATCACTCGAGCATCTTGAGCCAAACTATCGCTATCAAAATAGTCATCAGCCTCGGAAATACCTATATGCACCTGAGTAAAGCGAGGGTGGTCAAGGAAGGCTTTGGCACTCAGATAAAGAACACTGCTTGAACCAAGCTGAAGATATTGTTTAGGGATGTCACTTTGCATTCTGCTGCCAACACCCGCTGCCGGAATAATGACCCAAAACCGAGGTAGTGCTTGCTTAGCAGAGTCTAAGCCTGAGAGGGGTGAGGAGGTAAACGAAGGACTGGGGCTTGAAACCGACATAGTTGGGGCACAAAGTGATAAATAAAAACCTATGACCCGCTCTTGGTCATGGCAGGCGCTTGCAATGGGCCATTATAGTTTCGAAGCCACTACCATGTAAAAGGTTTCGTCTCGCCCTATCATGCCCAAACTGAAACGAGCACGTTCTTCAATCGCATCATAGCCATTTTTAAGGTCTAGCACCTCAGCATTCAGCTGAGCATTGCGCTCACTTAAGGTGTCATTCGCCGCCTGCTGCAAAGCCACTTTTTCGCGCAAATGCGAAACTTCTGCAAAGCTACCACTGCCAAACCACAAGCGGTACTGCAAACCAAGAATAACAATGACCATTATACTCCAGAGCACTTTCATAAGGACAACTTCACTACACCTTTAACTTCACACTAGTCACATTATTACTTAAAGATTGCCATACGCTGACAAGACACATAGACAAGCAAAAACGATATTTCTTCCCGCTACCACAGCGTAGAGACAAGAAAGCCCCGCTACATAAAAACGGATAAACAAACATATATTGGAATAAATTTACTCTAGTTCAGAAATTGGCTTTTAGCGAAAAGAATTCTGAAGATTAGCATAATTTAAGATAAGGCTTGTTTTGCCTAAAGACAAAAAAGCACTGAACGTTCAACGCACAGTGCTTTTCATTCAATCAAGGCCAGAAATTACTGTCCTTTGATCTCACTTCTACCCTTATAAGGCGCCTTGCTTCCCAACTGCTCTTCAATTCTCAATAAGCGGTTATACTTAGCAACACGATCAGAACGACAAAGTGAACCAGTCTTTATTTGGCCGGCACAGGTACCAACCGCCAAATCAGCAATTGTTGTGTCTTCTGTTTCACCAGAACGATGTGAGATAACTGCGGTATAGCCTGCATCTTTAGCCATCTTAATCGCATCTAAGGTTTCGCTCAGGCTACCAATCTGGTTGAATTTAATCAGAATCGAGTTAGCAATATCTTTTTCGATACCTTCAGAAAGAATCTTGGTATTGGTCACAAACAAGTCATCACCAACCAATTGAACTTTGTCGCCCAACTTTTCAGTTTGATACTTCCACCCATCCCAATCCGACTCGTCCTGACCGTCTTCAATAGAAACGATTGGATACTGGTCGCAAAGCTCAGCCAAATAATCAGAGAACTGCTCAGGGCTGAAAGCCTTACCTTCGCCTTTCATGTCGTATTTACCATCAACATAGAACTCAGTTGATGCACAGTCTAAGGCTAGCGTAATGTCTTTACCTAGCTCGTATCCTGCATTCGCTACAGCAACCTTGATTGCCGCCAATGCATCGGCATTAGAAGCCAAGTCAGGCGCAAAACCGCCCTCATCACCCACAGCGGTATTTAGACCTTGCTCACTTAATACCTTCTTCAAACCATGGAATATTTCAGCGCCCGCACGCAGTGCTTCGGCAAAAGTAGGAGCAGAAACTGGCTGAACCATAAACTCTTGGATATCAACATTGTTGTCTGCGTGCTCACCACCATTGATGATATTCATCATTGGCACAGGCATAGAGTACTGACCAGAAGTACCGTTTAGATCAGCAATATGCTCATAAAGCTCAACGCCTTTTTCTTGTGCTGCTGCTTTCGCTGCTGCCAAAGAAACCGCCAAAATTGCATTAGCACCCAGCTTAGCTTTATTCTCAGTACCGTCCAGATCCAACATAATTTGGTCTAAAGCTCGTTGATCGGTAACATCCTTACCTAATAACGCAGCCTTGATCTCTTCATTAATGCCGGCAACAGCCTTTAAAACACCTTTACCTAAATAACGACTCTTATCACCGTCTCTAAGCTCCAAGGCTTCACGAGAGCCTGTTGACGCACCAGAAGGAGCGCAAGCTGTACCCACCACACCAGACTCTAGAATCACATCCGCTTCAACAGTAGGGTTACCACGAGAATCCATGACCTCACGGCCTTTGATATCAATAATCGTTGTCATTACACTTCTCCAAAAATAATAACTTCAGGCCCTGTCTTTCCTTCAACAACGCCAAAATTCAAAATCATAAACGCTATATTTTAAGCCGTATCTAAAGGCTTAAATTGCTTAACTAGCTCATCGATTGCCTTAACTCTAGCAAGGAAGGGTTCAAGCTGCGACAACCTTAAAGCACACGGGCCATCACACTTAGCATTTTCAGGGTCAGGATGAGCTTCTAAAAACAAACCAGCAATACCCTGCGACATACCCGCAAGCGCTAAGTCAGTTACAGCTTCACGTCGACCACCAGCAGAATCTGCACGACCACCGGGCTGCTGCAAAGAATGCGTCACGTCAAAGAAAACCGGGTACTCAAAGCTCTTCATTACACCAAATGCCAACATATCGACAACCAGGTTATTGTAACCAAAACTGCTACCACGCTCGCAGAGAATTAACTGGTCATTGCCGGCCTCTTCACACTTGGTCAAAATATGTTTCATTTCCTGAGGCGCAAGGAACTGGGCTTTCTTGATATTAATAACGGCATTTGTCTTGGCCATCGCTGCCACCAGGTCTGTCTGACGGGACAAGAAAGCTGGCAATTGGATAATGTCACAAACTTCAGCAACCGGAGCTGCTTGCTCAGGCTCGTGCACATCGGTAATGACCGGCACATTAAAGGTTTTCTTTACCTCTTCAAAAATACGCAAGCCTTCTTCCAAGCCGGGGCCTCGAAAAGAGTTAATAGAGGAGCGATTCGCTTTGTCGAAAGACGCTTTAAATACATAAGGAATATCAAGCTTGGTCGTTACCTCGACATATTTCTCGGCAATCTGCATCGCAAGATCCCGGGACTCTAATACATTCATGCCGCCGAACAAAACAAATGGCAAATCATTAGAAATTTTTACATCACCGACCTGTATGACTTTTTGACTCATCTATATACCCTTCTATTTACGAAGACTTATTTGTGAATGCGGCAGAAATGAAACCTTCAAACAAACCATGACCGTCTCGCGGCGTTGAAGTAAATTCCGGATGGAACTGACAGGCAACAAACCATGGATGATCCGGTGCTTCAACGACTTCAACTAATGAGTTATCTGCTGAACGACCAGAAACAATCAAACCGGCCTCTTCTAATTGCGGCAGAATATTATTGTTCACTTCATAACGGTGACGATGACGTTCAATGATCACTGGCTTGCCATAACTTTCGAAAGCCTTAGAACCCTGAACCAGATTACACTCCTGAGCACCTAAGCGCATGGTTCCGCCCAAGTCTGAACCCGCATCACGTTGCTCTACAGCTCCGCTGGCATCTTTCCATTCAGTGATCAAACCTACTACCGGGTTTTCGCAGCCTTTATCAAATTCAGTACTATGCGCATCAGCCAAACCAGCGACATGACGAGCATATTCAATGACAGCAACCTGCATACCTAAACAAATACCTAAATATGGAACCTTGTTTTCACGCGCAAACTTAACTGTCTGAATTTTACCTTCAACACCACGATTACCAAAACCACCGGGCACTAGAATTGCGTCCACTGACTCTAGAACGGCAGTACCTTCATCTATAATTCTCTCGGAATCAATATACTCAATATTAACCTTGGTGCGCGTACGAATTCCTGCATGCTTAAGCGCCTCGATTAGAGACTTATAAGCGTCAAGTAATTCCATGTACTTGCCTACCATGGCAATGGTTACTTCGTTTTCCGGACTGGATTCAGCTTCAACCACTGAATCCCACTCTGTTAGATCGGCCTCATCACACTCCAGACCAAATCGTTCTACGACAATTTGATCCAAACCATGTTCATTCAGCATACGTGGAATCAGGTAAATGCTGTTTGCATCCTGTAATGGGATAACGGCGCGCTCTTCTACGTTGGTAAACAAAGCAATCTTGCGGCGAGATGATGCATCAATCTCGTGATCAGAGCGACAAACCAGAATATCGGGCTGAATACCGATAGAGCGCATTTCTTTTACGGAATGCTGGGTCGGCTTGGTTTTGGTCTCACCTGCGGTTGCAATATAAGGCACTAGAGTTAAGTGCATAAACAGCGCACGCTGGGAGCCCACTTCAATCTTTAACTGTCGCACTGCTTCCAAAAAGGGTTGCGACTCGATATCCCCAACTGTGCCGCCAATTTCAACCAAGGCGACATCATAGCCGTTAGCACCTTCAACGATGCGGCGTTTGATTTCATCAGTGATATGAGGAATTACCTGGACTGTTCCACCTAGATAATCGCCACGTCGCTCTTTGCGAATGACGTCTTCATAGACTCGACCACTCGTAAAGTTATTTCGCTTGGACATCGTGGTTCGAATAAAGCGCTCATAATGCCCCAAATCCAAATCAGTTTCGGCACCGTCTTCGGTAACAAATACTTCACCGTGCTGAAAAGGACTCATCGTGCCTGGATCCACATTTATATATGGGTCCAGTTTAAGCATTGTTACTTTCAGCCCTCGAGCTTCTAAAATAGCAGCCAATGAAGCTGAAGCGATGCCTTTCCCTAAGGAGGATACAACACCACCTGTCACGAAAATAAAACGTGTCATGCAAATCCCGTCAATATCTCAGACAAAGAGCTTTCCATACCTTGCGCCACGCAAAGTTCAGTTAACTCAAATATTTATGTAGAAGGGGGAGATTTTCATCTCAAGATGGGGCGCCAGATTACCAGAAAGCGAGGTTTCACTCAAACTAAATGTGCGTTCAATCACAGCTAATATCTCTTCTGCAAAGGCCTCATAGCTAAATTAAATTTATAGTACCTGGCCTGGCAGAGGCTGACATTGTCTTTTATCATAAACATAAGCCAAAAAATGGAGCTAATTCGTGTATCGCCCCCACCCCCAAACTCATGACAATTCAATAGTGCCCAGCGCTCTGAAAAAGTCGAAAGCAGGCTTTTCGTGCTCAGCAATAGCCGTGGTTTCAAGCCTATTATTTATACTGTCCTTTTCATTAAGTTCAGCCTTACATGCCAAACCTTTAATTGTCGGCGTTGCGCCCTCGTTCCCCAAACCCGTTGCCGAACTGGAAGCTCTTGAAAAACAGATCGTTAAGAAAAAAAGCAAGTTTGCGGTGAAACAAAAGAAGCTAGACCAACAACTCAGCTATGCAACATCAAGCAGCTCTCTTCCTACTAAAACAGTAGCATGGCAAAACGTAATTTCTTTTTTGGAACAAGCCTCGGGAATTGAACTTAAATATGAAGCTGCCAGCAGCCAACTCGATTTTGAATTAAAACTGGCCAAAGGGCATTACGACCTTGCCTACACTACCCCTTTGCAGTTTCATGCATTTAAAGAGTTTCCGGGCTACCAGGCCCAGGTCAAACGCAAGTCACAGCCAATCAGAGGACTAATATTCGTTAAGAAAAC
>NZ_LWGE01001754.1:0-1484 GCF_001635315.1 Oleiphilus sp. HI0123 | reverse complement strand
GATGCCGCGATCAGGATATGAATCGTTTATGGAAGCAGAAGCAGCTATCGATCAATACATTAATGGTTACTACAATCGTCATCGGCCTCATCATCATAATGGTGGTATGTCACCGTTATTGACTGAACAGGCTTACGAAAAAACTTATAACGGGCTGGCCAGTTTTAGTTGACCACTACAACACTTTCGAACCTAACGAGACGCACAATACTGCGAAGCTCGCAGATTTAAACAAAACCTATCTTTCAGAGCTCTTAATAGGAGGTGAAGACAAGGTCGACGTTTATCAATACTCCTTAACCAAGGGCACGATTTACAGTATCAAGAGTGTAAATTTACAAGGCTCGGGTAGTACCACTGCTGGTGGCTTACAGTTTGAAGTAATCGATGAAGATGGCTCACCTGTTGTATCAAATTATGATTTGCATCAGGATATCGCTTCAAGCGGCGAGTTCTCGGTGACTGAAACAGGTACTTATTATCTCCGAATACTATCTCAACTTGGTACGATTTATCAGAATGATTATTTCAAATATGAAGTGGCAATCTGGGAACCGAGAGAAACTTGGGATAATCCTCATTCAACTGAAAATAACATGGAACCCAATGAGACGCCACGTTTAGCTTATGCCGTTGACGTCTCTCAGCCTATAGTTAGTCAGCTTGAGATGGGTAGCCGTGATAATGTCGATAGTTACGCGGTCGCCCTTTACCCAGGTAACCAGTATCTGCTTACCGTAACGGCAACGGATGGACCGAACAGAAGTTCTGCGTCACGTTTACAGATCAAGGTGACTGACGAAGACGGTACGGTTAGCTTTGTGCCTGAATCGCCATTATCCGTTGGTGTAGAGCAACAGTTCATAATTGAAAGCCTGACGCAAACCAATGCGGTAATTGAGCTCTTTTATAACTATACGAATGGTCATTTAGAGGATTATCATGCTTATGAGTTTGAGGTAACTTTGCAATAAGATCTTCGACTGGCTCCAAATTTATTGGGGCCAGTCATATTATTAATCCGCAACAATGATTATCTAATAGTTCAATTCTGAAGAAGAGTTGTCAGGGGCGATTCTTCGTTTTGACCATTTAGGGTATGAGAACCGGTATCGTGCCTATAATCAATAATAAGTGTAGTAAGTACTTTCGTCTTATCCGCTTGTTCCTTAGTTAACCCTGAAAATAATGGAGAATAAGTTTTAAGATTGGCTTTTGTCAGAAAGTGCTTGTAAGTTTCGCCCTTTTTTAAAGGTTTGTTTAACTCGGTCTCAATCAGAAAACCATTTAGGCTGAGCTTTAATGAGTCAAGCTCAATTGAGCTATCAGACTTGTTTGTAAACTCAATGTGATCCTTGTGCAGTGAAGCTCTCAAATACGAATCTTCCTCAACATGATTGTTGGGGAGCGCGGGTTTATAGTTAATGCTGTTTATGATCAGATTAAGATAAGGCTCAAAATCGAGTTCTGATTGACTCAAAACT
>NZ_LWGE01001753.1:0-1177 GCF_001635315.1 Oleiphilus sp. HI0123 | reverse complement strand
CTGCACAGAATGGTCGCTAAAGGTAATGGCCGCCTCGCTAGGGCTTCGTGTTACCTTTATGATATTGCTGTTAAGGTGAATGTTGTCTTTAAAACGCTGTGTAATCGGTGCTATGTAAGACTCTGAACCATTCGTTAGTACCCTCCACTGCGGTCGATCATCGACACTTAACATGCCGTGATTCTTAAAAAACTGAATAAAGAATTTTAAGGGAAACGATAGCATTACATCGACAGATGCAGACCAGATAGCCGCTCCCATTGGAACAATATAATAGTTTTTAAACGCGTCGGAATAGCCATTTTGTTCAATGAATTCACCTAGGCTTTGCTCAGTGTCGAGTGTACCCGCTTCCAAGCTCTCAACCGTTTGTTTGTTGAATTTAAGGATGTCGCTTATCATCCTCAGAAACTTAGGGCGGAACAGGTTACTTCGTTGCGCGAATAAGCTGTTTAGGTTGGTGCCATTGTATTCAAGGTCAGTGTTTTCACATCGTACACTGAAGCTCATGTCTGAATCTTCGCTTGTAACGCCTAGCTGGTCCATTAGTTTGATGAAGTTAGGGTAGGTCCAGTCATTAAAAACGATAAAACCTGTATTCACCGGGTAGCTTTTGCCTTGGCATTGTACGTGTTCGGTGTGGGTATGGCCGCCAATATAGTCGTTCGATTCGAATAAGCTAACGTCATGACGCTTACTCAAAAGATAGGCAGACGTCAGGCCCGCGATGCCTGATCCGATGACCGCAATGCGTTGGTTTGTAAGGTGCTGGTGAGAAGGGTTCTGATTCATTGCTGGTGATCCTGAGGGTTTGTCGTCGCGATTGACTGAGTTGTTCTTGTAGAAGAATCGGCCTGAGATGCATTGCGCGATAACTTGGCAAGTAAAGAAAAGCGAAGATGATCAGGTAACAAAGAGATCAGCTTCAGTGTTCGAGTAAATCGTTGCGGAAAATGTATGTCGAAAATGCCTCTTTCAAGTCCGGAAATAATTCGACTGGCAGCTTCTTCGGGTTCCATGAGTAGTGGCATTGGAAAATCATTGAGATCGGTTAAAGGTGTTTTGACAAACCCCGGACTCACTAGATGAACGTCAATGCCTTCTTGCTGTAAATCTATTTTTAAGCACTCGGTAAAATATCGTAGTGCCGCTTTTGAAGCGCCGTAGACATGTGCTC
>NZ_LWGE01001752.1:0-1658 GCF_001635315.1 Oleiphilus sp. HI0123 | reverse complement strand
ATATACGCTGCAGTGGTTTTAACCATCGGCGGCAATAAGCGCACCCACTCACCTTCAACGCTTATTTCTGCACGGGCATGACCGGCAATCAATAATACCGCCATCACCGCAATTTTAAAAAAGTTCATCATCAACTCCTATTACCTTAGCTCGCTTGCAAAGACCTGCACATTACAACCAACCTTGCACGTTTTCATTTATTAAACTTGCCAGCACCTTGATATGCGCCTCACTGGCATTTAAGGCCGGAATATATTCATAGCGTTCGCCACCACCTTCAAGAAAATAGTCCCTGTTTTCTACGCCAATTTCTTCGATAGTTTCCAAACAATCTGCAGAAAAACCCGGACAAATTACCTGCACAAAGCGTGTCCCCTGCTTCGCGAGGGATTTTAGCGTTTCATCAGTATACGGCTGCAGCCACTCTGCAGCGCCAAAGCGTGATTGGAAAACGGTCATATACTGATCACCATTTAATTCAAGCGCCTCAGCAATCAACTGACTGGTTTCATTACACTGGGTATAGTAA
The DNA here is from genome assembly GCF_001635315.1 of Oleiphilus sp. HI0123. Lineage (NCBI taxonomy): Bacteria > Pseudomonadati > Pseudomonadota > Gammaproteobacteria > Oceanospirillales > Oleiphilaceae > Oleiphilus > Oleiphilus sp. HI0123. Next base: position 1,129 of record NZ_LWGE01001752.1, on the reverse strand, counting down.
GGGTCGCCTTTATCATGACTAAATTTAGGCAAACCATGATAAGACAAAAGCAGCTTTTCGGCTTGTCCGTGCAGTTTCCAATGTTCACGAATACTCTCGACAATCGCGTCAATATAGGGTGGGTAATTATGGTAGCTAGCCACGAAACGCAAGCTTGGTATCTGGCGGCGGGAAACATAATCTTTAGCGACTGCATCAAATGTTGAGCCACCTGTGGCACTGGCATACTGGGGATATAAAGGAAGCACTAAAAGCTTATCGCATTGTTGTGACGCCAGTTGGTCAAGTCGGCTGGCAATAGAAGGCTCACCATACCGCATGGCATAATCGAACAATATGGATGGCTTCTCTGCGCCTGAATTAACAGCCTGTCGCAAGGCTGTAAGCTGATCTTCAGTATGATATTTAAGCGGAGAACCGCGCTCAGCCCATACCGTCTGATAGGCATGAGCCGACTTCTTGGGCCGCACTCTAAGAATGATACCATGCAGGATAAACATCCAAATTAGCCGTGGAATTTCGACAACGCGGGGATCAGATAAAAATTCTGACAAATAGTGCCTCAAAGCCTTCGCTGTTGGCGCCTCTGGCGTACCTAAGTTAGTGATTAATACACCAACTTTCCCTTCGCTAGTAGGATAAACTTTTCCCGCTTTTAAACCCATAAATCAATTTTCCAAACGTTATGCTATTAAGCGCGCCCATAAATAGCCTAAGTACTCATGCCACGCTGCATCGGTTTTTGCCAGGTTTCGTGACTTTGGTATCCAGCTTCGCCAGCCTAAGCAATTCACTTCACATGACCTGAAATTTGTTGGCGAAGCAAGCAATGACTTAGTCTCGCCTTGCTGCAAAGTGATTTCTTTCTTAAACAAATAGACAGAACGGGGCATATGCATTGCTGACGTCACTAACGCAAATTTGGCACCGTTTATAAATTTAACCCAATGCCTGGCCTCTTCTGCCGTATCCTTTACCTCTTCAGCCAAATAAATATCGCTCTCGGGTACTCCAAGGGCTATCGCCACTCGTGATGCCGCTTTAGCATGAGATTCAATATCATCCCCATGATAGCCAGAAAGTAATAACTTTGACCCGGGATTTGCTCTGTAAATCATCAAGCCTTCAG
>NZ_LWGE01001751.1:0-2544 GCF_001635315.1 Oleiphilus sp. HI0123 | reverse complement strand
AAATGCCTTTACAGGAACCGCCAGCACAACCAAGTCAGCACCTTTCACTGCCGCAGCGATAGATTCAGCAGCCTCATCGATAACTCCTAACTCAACACCAAGCTTAGCCTCACTATGATTTAAGGAGTAACCGCAAGTGTGTGCTGCAAAACCTTCAGTTCTCGCGGCCTTAGCCAAGGAGCCACCAATCAACCCAACACCAATTACAGCCAACCTTGCAATGCGCGAGCTCACAAGCATCCTTCCTCTCGTAAAGAGTCGAGTGCTTTAATAAACTTTGAATTCTCCTGCTCCAAACCAATAGATACACGAAGGAACGAGTTCATACCGTAATTCGCTACAGGGCGCACAATCACACCAAGCTTCAACAAGCGCTGATAAATTTCCATAGCATCAACACCCGTATCAAAGGTAATAAAGTTACCTTTTGACGGAATAAATTCTAGCCCGAGATGCTCAAGAGCAAGCGCCATCTGACACATCCCTTGAGCATTACACTCAACACTAGCCTTTAGGTAGGCATCATCTCTTAAAACAGCAGCTGCTGCGGCTAATGCTAAAGAATTGACATTAAACGGGTGCCGTACACGATTAAGGATATTCGCGATACCCGGATGAGAGACAGCATAGCCCACACGCAAAGAAGCCAACCCCCAAGCTTTGGAAAAGGTTCTAGTAACAATCAGATTTGTGTGCTTTTCGACAAGACCGATACCATCCGGAAAGTCTTCATCGGAAATGTATTCACAATAAGCTTCATCCAAAACAACAATCACTCGTTCCGGCACCTTGGCTAGAAACTCAAGCAAAAGATCTTTATTGATCGATGTCCCCGTTGGGTTATTCGGGTTAGCAATAAATATTAGTTTGGTTTTCTCAGAAATTCGCTCATACATTGCATCAAGGTCATGACCCCAATCTTTTGAGGGAGCTACAACAGCTTTAGCACCTACAGCCTGACAGGATATCGCATAAACTGCGAAGGCATATTCAGAGAAAATTACTTCAGAATCTCGATCAGAAAAACAACGAGTAATAATATCCAACAAGTCATTTGAGCCGTTGCCAAGCGTCATGCTCTCAAGGCTGATGTCATGCCCTTGAAATGACAGATACTCTTTTAAGGCATACTTTAGTTTATAGCCATTGCCATCAGGGTAACGACTTCCCTCAGCGAGCTCAGCTGAAATGGCTTGTTTTGCCAATTCACTCATACCCAGAGGATTTTCATTACTTGCCAGCTTTACAATATCGCTAATACCCAACTCTCGTTCTAGCTCGTCAATGGGTTTTCCGGGTTGATAAGGATGCAAAGCCTGGACAGGCGCTACAGCCAAACCTGAAAGCTGGTCAGATTTTTTCACTAGAGCACACCCACCGGATAAGAACCGAGATGTTTAATTTCTACCGCATCAGGAGAAACCTGCTGAACAACTTTCTGCACGCCTTCGTCATCGATATGACCTTCGAAATCAATAAAGAACACATAGGCCCAAGTACCGGAATTCGAAGGCCGAGTTTCCAGGCGGGTAAGGCTAATATCATTTTGATGGAAAGGCTCAAGGACGTGATATAGTGCCCCTGGTTTGTTCTTGGCCGACACCATAATAGAGGTCTTATCTTGACCGCTAGCAGGAACAACATCGCTACCGATAATCAAGAAGCGGGTCGTATTATCAGGCTGATCTTCAATATTCTCGACAAGTTTGAGTAAGCTATACTGCTCGGCTGCCATGTCACCAGCGATCGCAACAGCCCCTTCTTCTTTCATGCTGAGCTTTGCAGCCTCGGCATTACTACTAACAGCAACACGCTCAACTTGAGGGCAATTCGCATCCAACCATTTCCGGCACTGCGCCAAAGATTGCTGATGGGAATAGACTCGTTTGATATCAGAGGGTTTGATTTCATCATTCGATAGCAAGTGGTGATGAATTCTTAACTTCACTTCACCAGCAATGAATAAAGGTGAATTTACGAAACTATCCAAAGTATGATTAACAACGCCTTCCGTTGAGTTCTCAACTGGTACAACGCCATAGTTTGCCTGGCCAGACTCCACCTCTCGAAACACTTCATCAATTGCACTCATAGGCTGAGCATGAACAAAGTGTCCAAAATGTTTTAGGGCCGCTGCATGCGTATAAGTACCTTCCGGCCCTAAAAAAGCTACCTTCATTGGTTTTTCAAGGGCTAGACAACAGGACATTATCTCTCTGAAGAGCTTAGCAACATCTTCATCTGGCATAGGCCCCGTATTGCGTTCCATTACGGCCCGCAGGACCTGAGCCTCTCGCTCAGGGCGATAATACTGCACAAGCTCATTACCGGCAGCAGCCTGCTTCACCTCAGCAACACGCTGAGCACAAGCTGCGCGCTGGTTGATCAAAGACTGAATATTTTGATCAATCTCATCAATCTGAGCCCTTAGCTTTGCGAGCTCTGTTGCTTCATCTACCATTATATTTCCAGTTAGGCCTCAGGTGATTGATCTGAAGATTCATCTGATTCACTCGAAGCGCCTGCCTCAACAGTATCAGTTCC
>NZ_LWGE01001750.1:0-1900 GCF_001635315.1 Oleiphilus sp. HI0123 | reverse complement strand
CCTAAGGTGTATTGACTGACAATCGTAATTCATCAATATTGCAAGTTATATACGAAGATAATGTGATTTTAGATCGGTTTTTTCGATGATGGTTTGTTTAGTGTCAGCTTAATGTTTATTTTCAGTATTGTAGAAGCTTTCCTTATGATCGAAAAAAGCGACCGTTTAGTAAGTAAAAAGCTACTTTTATCGATCCCAGAAAGGCGGGATGATCTAAGTCGTATAAATTGTATTGGGGGATTTTGCTATGTTCTATGTATATTCACCGAGTGGACGGGCCTTCGCTGGGCCGTTGGAAAAGCTTAGGAAGGTTGAGAAACCCGCCAATACCTCGACAATACCGAGTTTAAATTATACAGAAGTAGAGCTTGAAGAGAATGAGCAAGCCAGAAGTTCCTATGATGTGCCCGTCAAAGCGATTTCTGAATATCAGAATTTGCTTAAGAAAAACTCACAGCAAGAAGCTGTTTATCATGCTTACCAAGTTATGAGCCAACCGGTCGTTAGTGTTCAGCTAAGCGATACATGGGGATACGTACTTGAGTTATTCGAACAGGTGCATTATCAGGTAGTTCCTGTTCTGGATAATAAAGGGCAGCTAGTTTCAGTAATCTCTCGCCAACAAATATACGCTAAGCTCTTGTCTCAATCGTCGGTTCAAATGGGGCGGGACACTTCATTATCGAGTGTTATCCAAACAAGGGGGAAATCTGTTGTTTCAGCGGATCCTGTGACAGATGTTCGTAGAGTGGCCAAGGCCTTAGTCATGTATAGCTTGGATGCAATCCCTATTGTGGATGCTGAGCATCGTTTAGTGGGGATTGTCTCCCGCACTGATATTTTAAGGTGTGTGACTGCCAACCCTCCTCTTTCAATGTGGTGTTAGCGCGAAAGAGACTTAAGCCCCCAAAGAGATCTAGGCGAAGATTTATCTGTGTCAGAAAATTCCTTATTAAATGAACGAATTAAACTGCTTTTTTAAGGGAATGTTCATTGAGAAACTGAGGCTATATTAAGTAGCTGTATGAAGCTATCGAATACAAACCATTCTAACTCCCTTGCTCGAGCGAACTTTCGAGACACCCCGCATTGCGGGGTTTTTTTATATTCTGCAATACTCTTAGCATAACTTTATGTTCGTTAAAATCGAGTAATCATTTAGCTAAAATCTGATTTTTACGAGCATTAATAGTTGAAATAATGGCTTAGCTTTTAATCGTTTTAGTTGATGATTAGTGCTGTCAAGTGTTGGATTATATTTTCCAAATTATGAGAGGGACTAAAAATGAAATTGAATCATATTATGGTACCTATTTCTCCAGGAGGTGGAATTGCTCCAAGCTTGGGTGAGCTTATCGGCTTGAGGAGTGACAATGATGAACCGCTAGAGGTTAAGTTTATTACTGTAATCGAAGACGCTGACTTTTCTAGAATCTCGGGTTATATGAGAGCCTCTCCTGCGACACTCCTAGAGCACGCAATCAATGTTGAGCTTGAGCGGCTGGATGCCATGATTGCGCTCTTAGAAAAAAAGCTTCCTGATGTGTTATTTGAGCGCGAAGTTGTAACAGGCGTGGCATTTATCAATCTTATATTAAGTGCGTTGCGGGGCCACTATGATTGTATTGCCATCTCTAAGCCTAGTACCAACAAGAAAGATAGTAGTGTTATGGGAAGCACTTTGATGCACCTGATGCGTAAGTCACCCACGCCAACTTTCGCGATTGGCCACCAAAAAATGTGCCCTGAAATGAAAATAGCCGCAGCTATCGATGTAAGTAACATTGATGTTGATAGCGGCTTGAATCAGCAGATACTTGATGCAGCTTTGAGCCTGGCGGAGTTATATCGCGCAGAGCTGCATATTGTTCATATCTGGCACCTTGCGGGTGAAGGGTAT
>NZ_LWGE01001749.1:0-934 GCF_001635315.1 Oleiphilus sp. HI0123 | reverse complement strand
TTAATTCTACTTTACCTGGTTCTGCTTCAAGCAAAATATTCGAAAGCACAGGCATGGTTTGCTTTCGCTCAACAACACCCGAAATAATTTGAAGAGGACTTAGGATTTCTTCACGAGTAATAGTTAATTTCATTTTTTATCTGCTCTTTTAGATCTAGAGTATTGTTAGTAATTTATCATGTATATGAGTAATTAAAGAGAACCCAACGCTTATTTAAGTCGTTAAAATTCTCATAAAGTTATGGTGGTCTTCTCGAATACCTGGGTCATTATCCTTCAATTCAACAACCTTCTTACAAGCATGTAAAACAGTCGTATGATCCCTGCCACCGAAAGCATCGCCTATTTCAGGCAGGCTGTGATTGGTTAGTTCTTTTGCAAGCGCCATAGCCATCTGTCTGGGTCTGGTAACTGAACGGGTACGCCGCTTCGATAACAAATCTGCTACCTTTATTTTATAGTACTCAGCAACAGTTCGCTGTATGTTTTCTATACTAACTTGCTTGTCATGTAGAGCAAGCAAGTCTTTTAGACATTCACGAATAAAAACCGGAGTAATCTCTTCGCCTGTAAAATGAGCATTGGCAGCAACTAGTTTTAAAGCCCCTTCTAGCTCACGAACGTTGGAGCGAATCTTTTGAGCAATAAAGAAAGCCGATTCACTACTAAGATTAACCTTAGTCTGCTCTGCTTTTTTCATCAAAATTGCAACACGGGTTTCTAGTTCAGGCGGCTCAACCATAACGGTAAGTCCCCAGCCAAAACGAGACTTCAAACGTTCTTCCATATTATCAATTTCTTTAGGGTAGCGATCGCAGGTCAATATCATTTGCTGACCGCCTTCTAATAAGGCATTAAAAGTATGGAAAAACTCTTCTTGCGAACGCTCTTTACGTGCAAAGAATTGAATATCATCGATTAGCAAAGCATCAAC
>NZ_LWGE01001748.1:0-1288 GCF_001635315.1 Oleiphilus sp. HI0123 | reverse complement strand
GTTGTGTCTATGTGAGCGCCGGCTGCCATTTTTTCTGTTTTATAAATTGGGGTCGTGCGTGCGTTTAGTAGACGAGCCACTTTTTGGCCAACTTGGTTACCCGTCGCAATAGCGCCGTCGATAAATCCGCGCCAGCCTAAGTCAATATCGCCACCGGCAAAATATATTCGCCCTTGGGGTTCGCGTAATGCAGTAATCGAATTCGTCAATTGACCTTTTTTCAGAACGCACCAAGTACCCTTTGAGTAAGGGTCCAGGTGCCAGTCATAGTGTAGGGTATCCACCACATCAACATCCGGTAGAAAGCGGCGCAATAATTTTTGGACTTGCGCGTGGTTGTTGGGGTCAATTTGTGACGGATCAGTGGAAAAAGCCACGAGATTAGTGCCTTCGTTAGGGCTGGCCATGGTCATAATGGTGCTTATAGGGTCTTGCTCCGAGGCCAACATTAAGATGGGCTTTATATTCTGTCGGATGCGAATGTAGAACTTCATTCCAGAGCCGGCATGACCTTCCTCGGACGCTCTCACCTTTTGTGATAGTAGCGCAGGCGAAAATTGAATCTTGGATAGTACGTTCATGGGGACTGCGCTAATCGTGGACCGGCAGGTAAATGTTTTGCCTGTGCTGGTGATTATTTTTACGTGATCCCCAAGATCATGAACTTCCTTCACTGGCGTACCCAATTCCACGTCAGGGCGACCATCATCCAGCATGGCATTGATTAAACTTTGCGTACCATGTTTAAAGCTATAGCGAGAGACGCTATCACTGTAACGAGTGATATCACTGCCAACGAGAGACCACCATCGTTGCATTTCTACGTAGCTAGCTTGATCAAAGTCTCCATGAACGGAAGCGCCCAAGAGTCCTTCGATGATGGGTGAGAAAGAAGGAGAGAGGTCCATCTGATTAAGGCGATCGCGAACCGATAGAGTGTCGGCGCCTTGCCAATTATCTGTACTAAAAGGATCATAGGGCAATGGAAAGGAGTGAGCGGCACCATCATGAAATTGGTGCATTTGCTCATTGGCAATGGCAAAGCCTTGATAGGTGACCATAGGTGGCGATGGTTCACCTTCTGGTGCCCCATTCCCACAGGCAGCCATCCTAATCAGTGGTGCGATGCCGCTCATGCCAGCATCCCGCGCCTCATCACCATCCCACCACAGTAAGTCGGGAATCGTGCTTGGAGTAGAATCCACTAATTGCAAGTCGTAGCGATTAATTTCAGCGAAAACATTAGGTTGCGTGGNGTGCACCCAGGCGCCACCGAGCTCAAACAACT
>NZ_LWGE01001747.1:0-2378 GCF_001635315.1 Oleiphilus sp. HI0123 | reverse complement strand
TATTTTTATCAGATGGCCCCGGTTTGACGCATCGAGATACTTGGGAAGAAGCCTGTATTCTTGATGGCAAGCTAAGTGATAGAGTGCGAGTGTCTACTTTAAAGTTAGCAGATGATAGAATAACTGAGCAATGGCTAAGAAATTAAATGTGCAGCTTACGCTGCACATTTAATTATATTTTTGCTAGTAATTTAACTTCTTTATGGTGTTTTTCTAAGACATCGGAATCAACATAGAAATTAAACTCTGTCCTGAAGTTTTCTGGTAGCGGGGCTTGATCAGAACTAAACATATCATTTGTTCGATCAGCCTCCTTTCCATTTACGTAATCTCCCATTTCCTCCAACCCATGCCGCAACCTCTTCAAGGTTGCCTCAGCAGCAGTGAAGGATTGATCAATTCCGATCCATTTTCTACCTAACTCATTCGCTGCATGAATGGTAGTACCAGACCCATTAAACGGATCGAGAACAATGTCACCCTCATTGCTAGATGCGTTAATAACCATCTTAAGCATGTCTAGGTTTTTTTCTGTTGGGTACCCTGTAATTTTGATGCTTTGATGGTGAGCGTCTCGATATTGATCCCAATAATCTGTAAGTGGACGTTGCTTGTTTTGTGGCAAATACACTTTCCGCCTAGGGTTTCCATTTTTCGACCAGTGAATTTCGCCGTTAGCATCTAAAGCGTCCAATTTTGCAGGGGTTAGTTGCCAATGCTTCCCTTTTGGAGGATTCATTCCTTTCCAAGGTTTTCCCGTTTCCCCATTTCTCACGCCTGGTGCGTGTATTGGTACCAGCTTATACCGTCCTTTTTCATCCTTTTTTGTATATTCTTTATTAATCCACTCTTCTGTTGCTGGCACACTTGGTTGATTCCATATATAAGTGTCAGTTTTAGAGTAAAACAATATGTAATCATTCAAATTAGGGTATTGGTTTTTTGTATAATTTTTGGAGCTGCATTTCTTTCTAACAATCATGTTTCTGAAGTTGTTTTCGCCAAATACTTCATCCATAACCAACTTTAAATGAAAAAGCATTTGATGACCTATGTGCACATAGATAGAACCGTCATCTGTAAGTAACTCACGCATTAATATTAGACGCCTTCTCATGAATTCAATCCATGAGGCTGTACCAAAAACGTCTTTATAAGCGTGCTTCAGTGCTCTTGACTGAAAGTCTTTTCCAGTACCATATGGAGGGTCTAAATAAATCAAGGAAACCTTACCGCTATGGCATTCGAGCAGCTTTTTAAGACCATAAAAATTATCTGCAAGTAAAAAGGCATTTACGTCTATATCTTCTATGGGCGAAACTTTGCCTTTACCATCAATAGAGGAATACTCATGATCTACATCACTAAATATTTCATCTTTGGAAAGCTTATTTGGATAATTTAACTCAAAACCATCTTTATTTGAGGGTAATGGAAAAGGCTCGCTCTTAGCAGAGTCCGCAAGAAGTGCATCTTCCCCCAACTTTTCGCCTTTCACTATGCCTGTAGCCATGCCGTGCCTCGAAAACTTATACTTTTATCTACCATAGCACAGCTCCTTACAATACACAACTTGTGTAAGTTGTGTATTTTGCATAATTTACTTAACAGTGCTAACCTTCTGAAAAAAACGAGACACTCTTGTGAGCCAAGCAAAATTCAAAAGATTTAATTTTAGCCTTACTGAACCTGTCAGTAAGGATATCGACGAGATCAGTTTACTCCCCCGAGACTTTAAGTGCAGCAGAAGTGATGTTTTGAAGGCTGCCATATTATCTTTTAAAAAACTATCGAAAGCAGAGCAAATTGAAATATTAAGAAAGGTTTGTGTTGATAGTGAAAATGCCTAACAAGGCGCTGCTGTCGGACAAGTTTTCCGCTGCGCTCCAAATTTGCCGCAGAGCGCGGCGTTAAATTTTTTACAAAAAACAGAGACGAGGAGGTCTCAAAAAATGACGAAAACAATAGTAGCTTTATCGGTTCTCACGCTCGCTGGGTGTGCATCATTTACACCTACAAAGGAGCGTTTTGAAGGCTATAAAATATATGATATTAAAGCAGAGGTGTCATCTTCAATAACGATGAAACTGTCCAATAGTCTCAAGGAAGCAATGCAAGAAAACGCTGATAATGTAAAGTTTGAAAACAACTTACCACCTGCAACTCTACCAGATGATGTTGGTCGTTTTGAGCTAGTAAATCCATTTGAAAATGCAAAAGGTTTTGCTGCTTTAGCAGGTGCATCAATGAGAGTGCCAACTTGCAAAGATGCAGTTATTCAAGCAACTTCAAATGACAATTTTGCCGGCGCAGAAAACACCACTTTCTTTACATGCTTAATGCCTTACAAAGAAGGTTACAAAATGAATGTGTATTAT
>NZ_LWGE01001746.1:0-1366 GCF_001635315.1 Oleiphilus sp. HI0123 | reverse complement strand
AAAGCGTTTCTCAAGACCGGCGACATTTTAGGCTGCGACGATGCACACCCAATTAATACGGTAATACAAAATATATATACTAACGACAAGCCGTACTTCATAAGTTACATCCTTTTGAACCTTCAAAACTTTAAATAAAATTTGGGCGTATTCTATCCATTTCTAACGATATTTTTGTGACTCCATGCACAATCATTTCGCATCATAGAATCACTATGCACATAACTACCGAAAACTTAAACGCGCTCTTGAAATTCACGACAAACTGAAGAAAAGTAGTCTGTACTCTTGTACTATTAAGCGCTATGTATTTATCTTCAATTATATGGTTCCAAATGAGCAAGGGATTCTCTAATTTAATATCTTCTATAGTGTTGAGCTTTCTCGCAATCACAGCCCACAGCAATACCGATGACAATAAGGCGGCAGCCATAATTATCGATCTAAATGGCAGTACATGCGTAATCCAACACGCTAACTGTAACCCTATAAGCAAAGGCCAGTTTATATATAATCGAAGTAAGTTGTACGTAGAAGGCTCTGTAACGATTTTTGATCTAGACGAAAAAAACTGGAACAAACTACCGTCTGGATCTTATCTAATTACTTCCTCAACTAACCCAGTAAAGGAAAAGCAAATTGTTGAGAATAAACTATCTTCGCTATATACCATACAAAACCGCCCTACAGCTTCGATCTCGACTAGAAATGATTCAGACATTAACACCTGTACGACAGAACAATTCGAGCTTTGCAGAGTTCAAATCAGTAACCAAAATATAGAATCCTTGGCGTCTCTTCTAAACCTAGAATCAGTTAGTATCCCAAGCTACTCCAAGTATCAGAACCTAAATGAATCTGTGAGCAAAAACTCTGCTTTATCGGGCCTAATTGCCAAATCATGCGCCACAGTCGAAGGCTCCACAAGCGCGCCAAACATAACTGATATAGTGATCGAGAGTTCGGGTGGTTCTTTCAAACTATCGCCGTTATCATCAAATTGTGAAAGAGCTTTTCTCAGTGAAAAGGCATCTTTAGATACGGCTATCAAAGACCACTCAAGTAAAAATTATATGTGGGCGTTAATAGCGCTTTATCAAAAATACGACCTGAACTTCAACGCGATAAAGACCTTACAACAACTCAAAAACAGTCCATAAAACCTATCTTAGTCGTAAGAATTAAGCTACCTGCTCTTCAAGCAAGGCCAAGCTAATTGCATACCTAATTTCAGGGTAATCAATTTGCTGCTCGCAGCCTTCGTATATCTCTTTCAAACCATCTGGCCTACCAAGCTCATTCCATACTGTTAGAACCCTTTCTTTCTGATCTTCTGAAGTGAGACTGGATAACTCTACATCTTCGC
>NZ_LWGE01001745.1:0-1836 GCF_001635315.1 Oleiphilus sp. HI0123 | reverse complement strand
ACGACTGGACTAAAGGTCACCGGTGAATTTTTGAGAAAATGCGGCAACCATTTTTTCAGTGCGCCAACCCATTGTGCAGGCACATGGCGCGGCTGAAGTGGGTCATGATTTTCGAGAAAATCGAGAAACTCGCTGTCTCCGGAGTTAATCGAGAAAACACGTTTAATTTGTTTCGCGAACGGACTGATTGCGGTATGTAGCCACTTCACAAACGGCCAACGAAATGGGCGCACTAACGGCGCAAGCAGAATAGCGCGCTCAAACGGGAAGGTTTTTTCCGGGGAAAAACTCAGCAAATAATCCATCACTATCGCACCCCCGGTACTTTGTGCGATGACATGCCAAGGTTTTGGCAAATGGTTCTCTGCCAATGCGAGGCAGTTTTCCATGACTTCGCGGTAGGTACGAAAATCATCGATCACCGCGCGCGCGCCGGAGCTTAATCCATGACCTGGCAGATCATAAGCAAGCACCGCATACCCCAGCGATAGCACGTGGCCAATAATATGGCGGTACAAACCAACATGGTCAAAATACCCGTGACACACCAGCACGGTGCCGCGCGGATTTTCTGGCCGCCAAGCATGCACAGAGACACGATGCCCTGCGGCGTCAAAATAACCAAAACCATGAGACAACGCCGGCAACGCATCGGCGAAATCAAGACCGTAATAGCGAATATAGCGCTGGCTGGCCTCATCAAGCGGGTCAAATGCACGCCAATTCAGCGGCTGCCAATGCTGTTGAATATGTTGTTGATCAAACGGGCTAGTCATGGGCACACACAACGTATCAAGATCCTTCGATAATACGTCGCCTGTGCCGTTGCTGTCATGTCCGCTAGCGTTTCCCTACCTCTGCCGCAGTGTCATCGTGCGGTTGGGCTTGCGACCGTTTTTCCGCCTCGGGTCGTTGCCATTCAGGCGGCATCCAGAGATGCTGCAAACGCTTCCATAAGCCCCCTTTGCGGGCCATGTCACGAAACATATCGCGGTACTCATGGCACCAATTGACGATCAAGTTATTGCTATAAACCGGGCGCGTAATGCCGTATTCCACTGGCAGCGTTTCTCGCTCTTCGACGAAAGTTCCAAACAGGCGATCGTAAATAATGAACACGCCGCCGTAGTTTCTATCGATGTATTCTGGATTGCGCGCATGATGCACACGGTGGTGGCTAGGCGTATTGAAAATAAACTCGATTACCGGATGCAACTTGCCCACCAATGTCGTGTGAATGAAGAACTGATAGACCAACGACAACGCATAACAAATGCCAATCCACACCGGATTAAAGCCCACCCATGCCAGCGGCAAATAAAACAGCCAGCCGCCGTTAAAAATATTGGTGGCGTTTTGGCGCATCGCCGTAGAGAAGTTCATTCGCTCAGACGAGTGATGCGTCACATGGGCAGCCCAAAACCAACGTACGCGGTGAGAGCTTCTGTGCATCCAGTAAAAACACAAATCCACCAGAAACCACAGCGCAATCCCGGTGACCCATGTTAGCTCGATGTCTGCCACGCGGTGATAGTACACAAACGCATACACAGGAAAGGAAATCAGCCCTGCGAAAAGCAGCTCGGTAATTTGGTAGCCGGCACCGAGCATAAAATTACGCACCGATTCACGCACATCCACCAGTACGGGATTATTGCGAATGCGCAAAAACTCCCACGCGAACACGCCAATGAAAAACGGCGTGGCGATCACAAAGATAAGTTGGCGCGTATCCAGTGCCAGCCAGTCGGGCGCAAGAGCGAGCAGTTGCGGCAAACCGCTAGTGAGCCAAAGTTCGTCAAACCACTGGGAGATATTCATGCATCGCCTCGTTGT